>JAFIEC010000225.1 GCA_020832725.1 Paracoccaceae bacterium
CACGTAATCCGCGTGGCCCGGGCAATCGACATGCGCGTAGTGACGCGCCTCGGTCTCGTATTCCACATGCGCCGTCGAGATCGTGATCCCGCGCGCCTTCTCCTCAGGCGCCGCGTCAATCATGTCATAGGCCTTGAACTCGCCGAAATACTTCGTGATCGCAGCCGTCAGCGTCGTCTTGCCGTGGTCAACATGCCCAATCGTGCCGACGTTCACATGCGGCTTGGTGCGTTCGAACTTTGCCTTTGCCATCTTTCCGGCGCCTCTTGATTGAGAAGCCCCCGAAAGGGGGCACGTTTGCATCGCGCGCCTCGTAATCGGCGCGCCCCCAAAAATCAAGCACCACTTTCGCTACCAACCCGAGGCTGGTCCTCGCCGCCGACAAGGCTTCCGTTCTCGCGCAGCCAGGCCTCGATTTCCCGGGCCGCAGCAGCAGAGAGCGAGACAAGCTGTTCCTCGCGTGTCTGGGTCAGACCCGATGCCATGAAGCCACGGGCGGAATCGTCGATGACGGTCAGCAGGGCGGGCCGGGCTGTCAACTTCTCCTGACGCTCATCATCCCAGACATCGACGTTCAGGATGAAGATGGACCGAGGCGAGGCGACCAGCGGAATGCCGGGCTGGGCCAGCACATACGCCGCGACCGAGACCGCGACGTGATAATAGCGATCGCCCTCGTAGCGACCAAGCCGCGCCTGCATGGCCCCGCGCAGTGCTTCCTCCACCTCTTCGGCGCTGGCATCCCGAGAGAACGGCCCCTGCTCCATGTTGGCGGCGACGACGATGGGAAAGCCGAGACGGAAATCACCGATCGGCTCTGGCCGCTCTGCCAGATCGTCGCTCAGGCCGCAGGCGGCGAGACCAAGGGCCACGACACAGGGCAGCAGCAGAATGCGGGCATTCCGGGCGAGGGCCGGGACATAAAGCATGGGTCGGCTCCCTTCTTGGCTCTGGCCCGGGGTGTAGCCGATGGGGGCGGCTGGTGCAATGCAGGCCCCCGGCACCACCTGCTATCGGCGGCAGATCGCGCGCAGGGCCGTCCATTGGGCATCGTCAAGCACGGGCTCGAAGGTCCTCTTGTCCACCGTATCCGCCGCGCGCGCGGTCGCGGCCCTTCCGCGGGGGTCGGGGTGGCTGGCGAAATGGGCCACAAGTCCCCCCGAGTCCGGGCTATCCTCTGCGATCGCAAGGAAGAACTCGGCGAAGGGGGTGCTGGGCAGCCCCGCACGGGCCAGCATCTCCAGCGCGAAGAGGTCCGCCGCCGCCTCGGCACGACGGGAATGCGAGGCGCGGATCAGATGCTCGGTCGCCAGAAGGATCACCGCTCCCCCCGCGAAATCACCGAAGAGCAGGCCCAGAACCCCGACCGAGCCAGCCGAGCGCAGTGCCAGCCGTGTCGGATCGCGGGCCGTGACATGGCCGATCTCATGGGCCAGCACGCCCGCCAGTTGTTCCGGTGTGTCGGCGGCGCTGATCAGCCCCCGAAACAGGATCACCTTTCCGCCCGGAAGCGCGAAGGCATTGATCATGGGATGATTCAGCACCTGCACATCCAGCGGATAGGGCAAGTCCGCCTCGGGCAGAAGGCGGTGCGTCATCCGGTCAAGCGCCTCTCGCCCCTCCAGCCTCGTGCAGACCGGGACCGGCCCCGCCCCCTGCCCCAGCGCCGCGCGGATCTGCTCGAAAGTGGCGGCCCCCAGCGCCTGCTCGCCCCGGGGCGGCAGCAGCATGGCAAGCTGGTTGGCCATCAGCGGGATCAGCGCAAGAACGATCACGGCAACCGAGGCGACCGCCCCTGCCGCCAGCACGCCGAGCCGGGCGAGAAGGCGCGATGGCCAGCGCGTGCGCCCCAATCGTGGGCAGAGGGCACGCAGCGCCTGCGCCGGCTCCGCCGTCTGGACATACAGCCGCGCGGGCCCACCGCCCTCGAGAGAGAGCACCAGCGTGCCCGGCGTGGAGATGTCTGGCAAGGCCCGCAGACCCGCCAGCGGCCAATGGATGGGCGGTGCCTCGGGCAGCAATATGCGCAATTCGGTGCCCGGCCCGTGGTGCACCTCCACCCGCCGCAGGAGTGCGCTTTGCCCGTCGGCGAAATCGGCGAAGAATGGCGCAAGCGTCACGGCCCTGCTCCTGGTGCACCCGCCCTCATATCGCCGCGCCCACGTCGAGCGCATCGGCGAAACCTTCGGCGTCTGCGGTGGTATCCCGGGCACGCTGCGCAACCTGCACCAGCCGGTGCCCGCCCTCGATCTCCAGGGTCTCGACCAGATGGCGCAGGATCGGAAAGGTCACGAAGACCTGGCCAAGCACACCCCACGAGATGAAGAACAGGAAATAACTGGCGACGGCCACGGCAATGGCGGCACGGGTTCCCAGCCCTTCGAACGGCCCCGGGTCGGTCTCTCCCAGAACATCCGTCACCGCGCCGATGGCCGCAAGGAACGCCACCAGGCAGACGAACATCGCAGCCCCCATCGCAAGGCCTCCCAGAAGATAGATCCGCACCACACGCCCCGTGCGCGGCCGGACCACAAAGGCGATCTCGGGAGACGGGCGATCAGGATCGAGGTCAAGGCGCTTGTGCCCCGTCAGAATGC
>JAFIEC010000074.1 GCA_020832725.1 Paracoccaceae bacterium
TCTTTGCCGCCAAGATTGCGCAGATCTTCCGCGTGCGATCGGAGCTTTCCGCGGACGGGCGCTCGCGGCGCTACATCGTGGAGGGCCAGCTCTTCTACGCCTCTGTCGAGGAGTTCCTTGCGGCCTTCGACTACCGCGAGGCGCTGGACGAAGTCATCCTCGATGTCACAGGTGCGCATATCTGGGATATCTCATCGGTTGCGGCGGTGGACATGGTGGTGTTGAAATTCCGCAGGGAAGGCGCGCGGGTGGAATTGCTGGGCATGAACGAGGCCTCCGAGACCATCGTCGACAAGCTGGGCGTGCACGACAAACCCGGTGCCCTCGACAAGCTGACAGCCGGTCACTGAGGCAGGAGAACCCACATGGACAGCATCGCCGCCTTCATCGACGGCTCCACCTATGCCGCAAGCGTGTGCGACCATGCGGTATGGGCCGCGGGGCAGCTGGGCGCGCCGGTCGTCCTTGTCCATACGCTGGGCCGGGCGGACAATCCCAGCGCGCCCGCCGACCTCTCCGGCAACCTCCGCCTCGGCGCGCGACGGGCCCTGCTCGAGAAGCTTTCGAAGCTCGATGCGGAACGTGCCGCGCTGGCGCAGGAGCGGGGCCGCGCCCTGCTGGACGACGCCCGCGCGCGCATGATCGCGGCCGCCGATATCGCTGTCACCTCACGGTTGCGGCGGGGCGGGCCTGTCGAGGCGCTCGAGGATCTCATGGCCGGCATCAGCCTGGCGATCATCGGCAAGCGCGGCGAGAACGCCAGCGGCGCGATGGAGCATCTCGGCTCCAATCTCGAACGCCTGGTGCGCCTGTCGGCGCGACCTGTTCTTGTCGCAAGCCGTGCCTGGCGCCCGATCGAGCGCATCCTGATCGCCTTTGACGGCGGAGCCTCGGCGGGCCGGGCGCTGGAGCTGGTGCGGGCAAGCCCCCTTTTCCGTGGGGTGGAGGTGCATCTTCTCGTAGCAGGTGACGGAAACGCCGCCATGCTCGAGGAGGCAGGAGCGCAACTGCGCGCCGCGGGTTTTGAGACCAGGATGCACCGCTCGGCGGTCGCGCCCGAGGAGGCTGTCACGGAGGCGGTGCGCAGCCACGAGATCGGGCTGCTGGTTCTTGGCAAGTCCGGCCATTCGCGCCTGCGCCAGCTTTTTGTCGGCTCGACGACGCTGCAACTCATGCGCAGCTGTCCGGTGCCGGTGATGATCGTTCCCTGAGGCACCCCTCAGGCCGAGCGGGACACCATCGCCCCGGGGTGGCGCAGAACCGTCCCCTCCATCTCGAGGGCCACCAGAGCGGCCCCGACCTCACGGGCGCTTTGGCCGACATCCCGGATGAGTTGATCCTCCGGCACCGGGCTGGGGCCCAGAAGCGACAGAAGGCGCGCAGCGAGGGCAGCAGCCGCCTCCTTCGCGGCAGGGGGGCCGTTCCCAGCGGCTGCGGAACTGGTCCGCTCTCCCGCACCTGCGGCACGAGTCGCGCCCGCCGCATCCACGGCACGGGGCGCGGCAGGGCGATGACGGGGCAAGTCGCCATGGGCCGGGCGGGCGGGCGACGACGGGCTGCTGATGTCGTGAATTGCAGGGGACGAGTGCGATGCCATCCGCTCGGTCGGGGACAAGGGCAGGCTGTCCAGTGCCTCAAGGACATCGCGGGCACCGCGCACCAGCGCCGCCCCCTCGCGGATCAGCGCGTTGCAGCCATCGGCACGGGCATCGGTCGGATGGCCCGGCACCGCCATCACCTCGCGGCCCTGATCGGCGGCGGCCCGGGCCGTGATCAGGCTGCCCGACTTCGCCGCCCCCTCCACGACCACAAGCGCCCTGGACAGGCCCGACACGATACGGTTGCGCCGGGGGAAATGCCGCGCCTGGGGCTGCAATCCGGGCGGCTGCTCGGACAGCAGCAACCCGACATCCGCGATCTGGCGTGCAAGGGCGGTATTCTCGGGCGGGTAGATCACATCGATCCCCCCGGCCAGCACAGCGATGGTTCCGGTGGGAAGGGCCGCGTCATGGGCGGCCGCATCGATCCCCCGCGCAAGACCGGACACGATGACAAGACCCGCCGCGCCCAGATCCGCCGCAAGGCGCGCGGCCATCCGCAGGCCAAGGCTGGAGGCGTTCCGCGCCCCGACAAGGGCGACCGCCTGGCGTGCCAGAAGCCCCGTATCGCCCAGCGCCCACAGAAGCGGGGGCGCATCCTCCAGCCCGTGGAGGGCGCGGGGCCAGCCCGGGCGGCCGGGCACCAGCAGCACCGCCCCTGCCCCGCGACCCGCCCGCCATTCGGCAAGCGCCGCAGCCTCGGTGCAGGGGGCATAATTCTCGACCCCGGCGGTGGCGGCCACCCCGGGAAGGGCGGCCAAGGCGGCCTCGGGGCTGCCATGCTCGGCCAGCAGGCGATGAAAGGTTGTGGGGCCCACCCGGCGTGAGCGGGCCAGCCGCAGCATCGCCAGAAGATGCGGACCGGGGTCGGCAGGAGAGGATCGGGCGAGTCGCACCATGACCCGACCCTCACCGCCACAGGTTAACGCGGGGTAAACCGCGATCGGCCAGCGGAAGAATCCGCCTGCTGGCACCTCAGCGCGCGCAATAGCCCCCGTCCACCAGATGATAGGATCCGTTGATGAAAGCGGCCTGTTCCGACAGCAGGAACAGTGTCAGCGCCGCCACCTCCTCAGATGCGCCAAGCCGGCCCACGGGATGGGCCGCCACAAGCTGCTCACGGGCATCCTCGGGCAGGTTGTCCAGCAGGGGCGTGTCGATAAAGGCCGGGCCGACAGCATTGATGCGGATGCCCTTGCCCGCGTATTCCAGCGCTCCGGCCTTGGTCAGACCCAGAAGGGCGTGCTTTGTCGCCACATAGGCCGAGGCCCCCTCGAAGCCGACCGAGCCGAGGATCGAAGCCATGTTGACGATCGCCCCGCCGCCCGCGCGCAGCATCTCGGGTATGGCAAAGCGCATCCCGTAGAAGACCCCGTCCAGATTGACCGCCATCACCTGCCGCCAGCCGTCCAGCGGGTATTCCCCCAGGGGTGCCAGCGGCCCGCCGACCCCTGCGTTGTTCACCAACAGATGCAGACCACCCCATTCCGACACCGCCCGGGAAATCATCGCCTCCACCGCTTCGGGGTCG
>JAFIEC010000246.1 GCA_020832725.1 Paracoccaceae bacterium
ACCGCGTCGCCGGTCTCGGCCACGCGGCGATCGGCCGCGCCGCACAGGACCGGCACGCCCCGCGCCTGCTGGACAGCCCGGCTGCCGCCGGCATGGTCGGGATGGGGATGGGTCAGCACGTGCTGTGCCAGCACGCGCCCCTCCAGTGCGCGCAGCAGGCCGCGGCTGGCGGGCGGGGGCAGCGCATCGATCAGCACATCTCCGGCCAGCCATGCGTTGAAGCCCTGCCGCGGGCCGAACGCGATCTGCCAGACGCCGTCCGCCACCTCGCGCATGGCCGTGCCTCCTTCAGGGTCGCACGGAGTATCAGCCGCTTTCCCGGCCCCGCGCAAGCCTGCACATCTGGCCAAGGCCGGGGTGGGCGGATACAAGGGATGGGGGCAGTCAGGACAGGCAGAATGGCAGGCATCGCACCGCAACCGGGCATTATGGAAATCGCGCTGTATAAGGGCGGCGGCAGTGTCGCGCCCG
Organism: Paracoccaceae bacterium; assembly: GCA_020832725.1. GTDB lineage: Bacteria > Pseudomonadota > Alphaproteobacteria > Rhodobacterales > Rhodobacteraceae > JAFIEC01. The sequence continues at coordinate 472 of JAFIEC010000246.1, forward strand.
GCCATGCGCAGCCGCTGAAGCTCAGCTCCAACGAAAACCCCCACGGCCCCAGTCCGGCGGCGCAGGAGGCGTTTCGCGCTGCGGCCATGTCGCTGGCGCTCTATCCCTCGACCGACCATGCGGGCCTGCGGGCGGCCATCGGCGCCGTCCACGGGCTGGATCCCGCTCGGATCATCTGCGGGGTCGGCTCGGACGAGATCATCACATTCCTCTGTCAGGCCTATGCCGGGCCGGGCGACGAGGTCCTGCACACCGAGCATGGCTTTCTGATGTATCGCATCTCGGCGCTGGCGGCGGGCGCCACGCCGGTGGCCGTGCCCGAGACCGAGCGCGTGGCCGATGTGGATGCGATCCTTGCGGCCTGCACGCCGGCGACACGGCTGGTGTTTCTGGCCAACCCCAACAATCCCACCGGCACGATGCTGCCCGAGGTCGAGGTGGCGCGGCTGGCTGTGGGCCTGCCCGGGCGCGCGCTTCTGGTGCTGGATGGTGCCTATGCCGAATGCGGGCCCGACGGCTTTGATGGCGGCGCGCGGCTGGCGGGGACGCGCGAGAACGTCGTGATGCTGCGCACCTTCTCCAAGATCTACGGGCTGGGCGGGCTGCGCGTGGGCTGGGGCTATGGCCCGCAGGCGGTGATCGATGTGCTCAACCGGGTGCGGGGGCCCTTCAACCTGTCCGCTCCGGCGCTTGCGGCAGCCGAGGCGGCGGTACGCGATCAGGACCATGTCGCCTGGTGCCGGGCCGAGAATGCGCGCCTGCGCGACTGGCTGGCACGGGAACTGGCCGCGCTGCAGATGCCGTCCGATCCGTCCTTCGGCAATTTCATCCTGATCCGGCTGCGCGATTCCGACGAAGCGGCGGCGCTGGATGCCCATTTCCTTGCGGCCGGGATCGTCGTGCGGCGGGTGAGCGCCTACGGCCTGCCCCAGTGCCTGCGCATCACCGTAGGCGACGCGGGGGGCTGTGCCCGGGTGCGCGACGCGGCCCGTGCCTTCCGGACGGGCGCGGCAGGGTGACCGGCCCGCTCTATGACCGGGTGGCCCTGATCGGGCTTGGCCTGATCGCGGGGTCCATGTCGCTGGCGATGCGCGCGGCGGGGCTTGCCCACGAGATCACCGGCCACGCCCGCAGCCCCGAGACCCGTGCCACGGTGCGCGAGATCGGCCTTGTGGACCGCGTCTGCGACAGCGCCGCCGAGGCCGTGGCGGGCGCCGATCTCGTGGTGCTCTGCGTGCCTGTGGGTGCCATGGAGGAGGTGGCCCGCGCCATCGGCCCGCATCTTTCGCCGGGCACGACGATCACCGATGTCGGTTCGACCAAGCGCGCGGTGATCGAGGCGGTCGCCCCCCATCTGCCGCAGGGCGTGCATTTCATCCCCGGGCATCCGTTGGCGGGAACCGAGCATTCGGGGCCGCGCTCGGGATTTGCCGAGCTGTTCCGCAACCGGTGGTGCCTGCTGACACCGGGGCCCGATTGCGACGAGAGCGCGCTGACCCGGCTGGCGGACCTGTGGCGGGGGATGGGCGCGAATGTCGAGACGATGGATGCCGATCACCACGATCTGGTGCTGGCCGTGACCAGCCATGCGCCGCATCTGATCGCCTATACGATGGTGGGCGTGGCCGATGACCTGCGCCGGGTGACCAATTCCGAGGTGATCAAGTACTCGGCTGCCGGGTTTCGCGATTTCACCCGCATCGCGGCCTCGGACCCGACGATGTGGCGCGATGTGTTCCTGAACAACCGCGAAGCGACGCTGGAGATACTGGGCCGTTTCACCGAGGAGCTGTTTGCGCTGCAGCGCGCCATCCGCACCGGCGACGGGGCGATGCTGCACAGCTATTTCACGCGAACGCGGGCCATCCGCCGGGGCATCGTCGAGGCCGGACAGGATACCGATGCGCCCGATTTCGGGCGGCTGCCCCGGCGCGGGGGCTGAGATGGGGCGCGGGCGGGCGGCGCTGATGGTGCTGGCCCTCGGGGCGGCACTGGCGCTGGCGGCCCCGCTTGCGGCAGGCGCGCCCGACCGTT
>JAFIEC010000075.1 GCA_020832725.1 Paracoccaceae bacterium
GGCGGCCGGGCCCGACGCGCCCATGTCCAGCCGCTCATGGCCCCACAGGCTGGGCTCCTCGGTCGCCTCCAGCGGCTGCCACGTGGAGGGTCGATGACCCGCCCGCCCCAGCCGAATTCCACGAAGAACCCCGAGGGGCCGTGGGCAGGTGCTGGCGGCGGTCATCCATCCGCCAAGCGCTCAGCCCTCGTCGGCCACCGGGTTCGACAACGTGCCGATGCCGTCGATCTCCACTTCGACCACGTCGCCGGATTTCATCCATAGGGGCGGGGTGCGGAAGGCCCCCACGCCGCCGGTCGTGCCGGTGATGATCACGTCGCCCGGCTCCAGCGGGGTGAAGGTGGAGCAATAGGCGATCAGCGCAGGCACGTCGAAGACCAGATCCGAGATCGGAGCTTCCTGCACCACCGCGCCGTTCAGCCGCGTAATCAGGTTCAGGGCGGCAGGATCGGGAATGTCGTCCGTCGTCGTCATCCACGGCCCGAAGGCCCCGGTGGCGGGAAAGTTCTTGCCGGCGGTGAATTGCGAGGAATGGCGCTGCCAGTCGCGGATCGAGCCGTCGTTGTAGCAGGCATAGCCCGCCACCGCCGCCAGCGCCTCGGATTGCGGGATGCGGCGCCCGCCATGGCCCACGATCACCGCAAGCTCGCCCTCGAAATCAAAGCGCTCCGACTCGGCGGGGCGCAGCATCGGCTGGCCGTGGCCTACCTGCGAGCTGGGAAACCGCACGAAGAGCATGGGCTTCTCGGGTGTCTCCCGTCCTGTCTCGGCGATGTGGGAGGCATAGTTGATGCCCACGCACAGGATGCGCGCGGGGTTGGGGATCACGGGCAGGAATCGCACGTCCGACAGCGCCACCAGCGGGGCCTCTGCTGCCCGGGCGGCCGCTTCGGCAAGGCCGCCGGCACCGATGCAGGCGCGCAAATCCGCCCATGGCCGCCCCGGAAGCGCGCCCAGATCGCGCAGCGCCTCGCCCTCGACCAGCCCGAAGCTGGCCCCCCTTGCCGTCTCGAAACTCGCAAGCCGCATCATGACCCTCCCCTGTTGCTCACCTCGATAGGCTGCAGCCGCAGGGGACAGAAGGCAAGGGGCCCGGATGTCCGCCTGCCGGACAGCGCGCAGACCGGGGCTGACCGCGCAGCGACCCGTGCGCAGGCTTGGAAGATGAAGGGCATGCACAACTCAACACTCACGGTTCCGGGGGCGGGGACATGACCATCCCGCCCCCCCATCCCGCCCCCGACGCGCCCGCGACCGTGCCCGTGGCGATTATAGGCGCGGGCCCCCCGGGGGTGTCGGTGGCGGCCCTGCTGGCCCGGGACGGGTTGGATGTCACGGTGATCGAGCGCAACCCCGCACCCGTGGAGATCCCCCGCGCCATCGTCATCGACGACGAGGGTCTGCGGATGCTGCAGTCGCTGGGTCTGTCGGAGCCGGCACGCGCCTTCACCCGCACCGCTGACGGTGCGTGCTATTACGACGAGGCCCGGCGCCTGTTCGCCGAGACCGGGCGCGGGGCGGAGGATTTCGGCTTTCCCAAGCGCAACTATCTGCACCAACCCGACCTTGAGGCCCTGCTGCTGGCGCATCTGCGGACGCATCCGCGCGTGACCCTGCGTTTCGCAACCGAGGCGGTGCTTGTGGAACCAGGAGGGAAGGGGGACTGCGCCCTGCTGCGCCTGAGCGGTGGCGGTTCGGGGGGCGAGGATCTGCTGCGCGCCCGCTGGGTGCTGGCCTGCGATGGTGGCCGCAGCCCCATGCGCGCGGCCCTTGGCATCGCGATGGAGGGGCAGACCTACGGGCAGGACTGGATCGTGCTCGATCTTGCCCGCGACCCCGATCAGGAGCCGGTCTCGCGCTTCTACTGCGACGCGGGCCGCCCGCAGGTGAGCATCCCGGCACCCCGGGGGGGCGGCGTTACGAGTTCATGGTCCTGCCCGGCGAGGAGGGTGCCGAGCTGCTGAGCGATGCGGGGCTGGCGCGCCTGCTGGCGCCGTTTCGCCCCTTTCGCCCGCAGGAGGTGCTGCGCCGCGCCGTCTATACCTTTCATGCGCGGATCGCCTGCGAATGGCGGCGGGAGCGCGTGTTCCTGATGGGGGATGCGGCGCATCTGACGCCGCCCTTTGCCGGGCAGGGCATGAACGCGGGGCTGCGCGATGCGCATAACCTTGCCTGGAAGATCGCGTTGGTAGAACAGGGACATGCCGCGCCCGGCATCCTCGATACCTATGCCGAGGAACGCCGCGAGCCGGCCCGGGCGATGATCCGGCTCGCCGTGGCGATGGGCCGGATCGTGATGCCCGCCAGCCCTGGGGAGGCTGCCTTCCGCGCCGCCCTTGTCGCAGCACTTGAGCCCTTTCCCGGGGTGCGTGACTGGCTGGTAGCGATGCGCTTCAAGCCGCCGCCCGCCTATGCCTCGGGGTTGTTTCTCGACCGCGATTCCCAGCCCTTCGAGGCCTCCCTCGTGGGGCGTATGGCACCGCAACCGGACCTGGAGGGTCCGGCGGGAACGGGGCCGCTCGATGCGGCCCTGGGGCCGGGCTTTGCGCTTGTCGCCCAGGATGGGCCGGGGCGCAGGCAATCTGCGGGCCCGGGCCTGGCGGACCCATCGCGACCAGTATTTTTGCTGCGTCCCGAGCGCTATGTCGCAGCCGCCTTCGATCCGGGGGCGCTGGAGGACGGGGGCGCGCGCCTGGCGGGACTTCTGGGCATGGCGGCGCGCCTGTCCGCCCCGGTTCCGCCCGGGGCGTGACGGGCGACAGGTTGCAGCGCGCGCGTCAGAGGGGGAGGGTGGTTTCAGCGGCGCGGGTCCGCGGCCTCGCTGCCAGCCGCCGCCGTGTCCTTTTCTGCTGTTTCCTGCTCCATCAGGGCGGCGATCCGGGCGGCGGCCTGCTGCAGCGGCGGCACGAAACGGGCCCGCGCCTCGGCCACGGGCAGAGCCGAGGTGATCCAGATGATGGAGACGCACCCCGCCACCCCGTCCTCGGTCAGGATGGGCGCGGCAAAGCTGGAGGTGTGGGGCATGAACGCCTCTCCCAGCCGCATGCCCACGCCTTCCGCCCGGCAGCGCGCCAGCAACGGGCCCAGCACGCCCGGCTCTGCATAGGGGCTATCCTCCGGCGCGGCGCGCGCGGTCAGCAACGCCAGCGCCGCCTCGCGTGCCGGGGCCGGGGTAAAGGCCAGCCACGCCCGCCCCGAGGCAGAGCGCAAAAGCGGCAGGCTTGCGCCGATCATGTTGCGATCCACCGACAGCGGGCTGCGCGGATGGGTCGTCTCGCGCACGACCATATGACCGTCTGCAAAGCTGCACAGGTCCACCGGCCAGACAAGGGCGCGTCCCACATCGGCCAGAACCGGGCCTGCCAATGCTGCCATCCGGGTGCCGTCATCATAGCCCGCGCCCAGCGCGCGCGCCCGCAGCGTCACCCGAAACCGGCTGTCCGAGGCGCTGCGCGCGACATAGCCCAGACCCTCCAGCGTCTCCAGCAGACGGTAGACCGTGGGGCGCGGCAGGCCCAGCCGCGCGGCGATGGTTCCCGCCGGAATGCCGCCCGAGCGGTTGACCTCTTCCAGTATGGCCAGACCCCGGCCAAGGGCGCGCACGCTGTCCGGTCGGTCCCCGTCCATATAGGCCCCATCCGCAAACCGGGGCCCTGCCCCGCATGCCGCCCTGTCTTTCCGCCCCGCCCCGCCGCGGCACGGCCCCCGTGGCGCGGCATGTCGGGGGGTGTGGTGCGCACCAGGGGCGGAAACGGGCGCGTCCCGTGCCCACCCGGGGCCCCGCCCCCGCACGCCCCCCGTGCTTGCCCCCCCCCCCCGCCCCGCCACGGCCGCGGTGGGGGGGCATGACGGGGTGTGTGGTGCGAAGCAGGCGCGGAAACGGGCGCGTCCGGTGCCTCGCGGGGTTGACCTTCCTGTAACTGGAACCCCTATGTGACAGATGCACCCGCAGCGGTGTGCCGCATCAGCAGGAGCCGGAATGACCGTCATGCCCCACGACCAGATCGAAACCGATGGCAGCCCCCGCGCCGAGGGGGATGGTTTCGCCAGCCTGCGGATGCAGCTGACCGGCATGTCCTGTGCATCCTGTGCTGGCCGGGCAGAGCGGGCGCTGTCGGCTGTGCCGGGGGTGACGTCGGCCCGGGTGATCCTGGCGCAGGAGGCGGCGGAGGTGACGCTCCAGCCGCCCGCCGATGCCGCAGTGCTGGCCCGGGCGGCCCAGGCCGCCGGCTACCCCGCCCGGCAGCAGGAGACCGCCCTCAGCCTTGACGGGATGAGCTGTGCCTCCTGCGTGGGCCGTGTGCGCGCGGCGATGCTGGCGGTGCCCGGCGTGCTGGAGGCGGATGTGAACCTCGCCCTCGGCGAAGTCAGGGTCACGCGGCTAGTCGGAAGCGCGCCGGATGCGGCGCTGGCGGCCGCCGCGCGGGCAGCAGGCTATCCGGCCCGGGTGCAGGCCGCCGATCGCACACTCGACAGCGCCGAGGATGCGCGTGCCACGGAGATCTCCTCCATGGGGCGGCGCGCGGCCATCGCCGGCGTGCTGACACTGCCCGTCTTCGTGCTGGAGATGGGCGGGCATCTGTTTCCGCCCTTTCATCACTGGCTGATGGGGTTTGCCTCCCATTCCACCCTCTGGGGGCTGCAGTTCCTCCTGACACTTGCGGTTCTGGCGGGGCCGGGCCGGGTGTTCTTTGCCCGGGGCCTGCCCCTGCTGCTGAAGGGTGCGCCCGACATGAATGCGCTGGTGGCGCTGGGCACGGGGGCGGCCTTTGCCTTCAGCACGGTGGCGCTGTTCGCGCCGGGGCTGCTGCCCGAGGGGACGGCGGCGGTCTATTTCGAAGCGGCGGCGGTGATCGCCACGCTGGTGCTGGCGGGCCGCTGGATGGAGGCGCGGGCACGCGGCCGCGCCGGAGCCGCGATCGCGGCGCTGATGCGCCTTGCGCCAGCCGATGCGCGGGTGGAACGCGATGGCGAGGTGGTCGAGCTGCCGGTGGCCGAGATCGTGCCCGGCGACCGGCTGCACCTGCGCCCGGGCGAGCGCATGGCGGTGGATGGCGTGGTCGTCTCGGGCGAGAGCCATGCCGACGAAAGCATGATCACCGGAGAGCCGATGCCGGTGGCCAAGGGCCCGGGCGATCCGGTGACGGCGGGCACCGTCAATGCCGCCGGCGCGCTGGTGGTGGAGGCGCGCAAGGTGGGGGCCGATACCGCGCTTGCCCAGATCGTGCGCATGGTGGAGCGGGCGCAGGCCACGCGCCTGCCCATCCAGTCGCTGCTGGACCGGGTGGTTGCGGTCTTCGTGCCTGCGGTGATGGGCGTGGCGGTGCTGACGGTGGTGGTCTGGCTGCTCCTTGGCCCGTCGCCCGCGCTGGGCATGGCGCTGGTGGCAGGGGTGTCGGTGCTCATCATCGCCTGCCCCTGCGCGATGGGTCTGGCCACGCCCGTGTCGATCATGGTGGGCACCGGGCGCGCGGCCGGAATGGGCGTGCTGTTTCGCCGGGGCGAGGCCCTGCAGCGTCTGGAGGATGTGCGGCTTGTGGCCTTCGACAAGACCGGG
>JAFIEC010000437.1 GCA_020832725.1 Paracoccaceae bacterium
GAAGAATTTAAACATGGTAGCGGATGTTTTGTAATCATCAGCTGTCCAGGCAAACTCTTTGATCCGGTCTAAATTGCCCATGGCATATTCAATTTCTGCCGCATGGGGAGCGCCGAGGTCTTTGGGTCTGGGTGGGGCATCATTTGCCCTTCTGGAGGTACCTCCAGCCAATCCTGCTTCTAAGGTTTCATCCACCAATGGGGGTCTTAATTTGGCATAAAGATAGCGATATACAGGTTGGTCTGAGTTTTGGCGATGCAAGTCAAACCATTTCCAGGTACTATAAGAAATAAAACGGTCACCTGCCAAATCCATGGCAGAATAAGCCACCTGCTCCTCAGTGCCATGGGGATAGAGTTTCAACACCTCTTCATAATCGTTGGAATAAGCTTCCTTAACTTTTTTGATAAAATTCTCTTTGGTAAAATTTAAACCCTGCATGAATGCTGCGCCAGGATTTTCTTGGGTATTCCAACCCAACAGCAAAGGTACCTGCGCCTGTTCTCCTGCATTGAAAATTTCTGTTAAGCTTTTGGGTAAAAGATAACCATCCAATACCACGGGAAAGCCGAATCGGCCCATTTCATTATACATTTCGTAAATGTCTCGGGTGGGCAGTTTTCTGGCTTCTGCAATGCTCTTGATGCCAAAATTTTCTAAAAATTCTACCCCGGATCTTTCGGCATCTTCCAAACTTACCGGTGAAAGTGCTGTTACCCCTGCGCCACTCTCTCCAATGGCCCCTGCAATAAGATTCCTCGAAAGTGGAGAGGCCATCTGATAACTTACGGAGATAGAACCGGCAGACTCACCTGCAATAGTTATTTTTTCTGGATCTCCTCCAAATGCGGCGATATTATCATGTACCCATTGTAAACCCAAGGCTTGGTCCAAAAGGCCATAATTGCCTGAGGCTTTGTAATCGGTCTCAGCACTGAGTTCAGGATGTGCCAAAAACCCAAAAACATTCAGTCGGTAATTCACCGTAACCACGACAATTCCTTCCTTCGCCATGTTTTCTCCGTCATACCGGGGTTCTGAACCATCACCGGCAACAAATCCTCCACCAAAGAAATACACCAATACGGGAAGCCCTTTGGTATTTCGGGAGGCAGGTGTCCATACATTCAAGTAGAGACAATCTTCATTAACACCATTGGATCGGGAGTTCATATCCCCCCAAATCAGCTTTTGAACCGGCCTTGGCCCAAATGTTTTGGTCTCTTTCACTCCTGACCAATTTTCAACGGGTTGGGGTGCCTTCCAGCGCAAATCTCCTACCGGAGGTTTGGCAAAAGGGATTCCAAAATATTTTTGGATACCTGTCCTGGTATCATAGTTTCCTTCAATCGTACCATTTTTAATGGTAACCTGAACAGGAAAACCATCCTGACCCTGTGCATAGAGCAGACCGATGGAGATCATAAACAAACTGAGCAATAGAAAGGGTTTTGACATAGAAGTACTGGGTTAAGCAACTTCGTGTATTAATCACATAATGATACATACTTTTCCTGACTTTCAGGGTTTTTTGCATTAAATTTTTCAATAGTAAACAGTAGAAAATAAAAAAACAGCCCTTTTGGGCTGCTTTTTATTTAAGTTACATGGTATAAGACTATCATTGCCTTTCTGGGGCCAAACCAATTTGTTCCGGAGATCTCCATAAGGAGGAAAGGAGCAATTCCCGCATGAACAAAAACTCTTTAGGAATCTTGTCATAAGCCTGTTCAAAGAGCTCAGAATGTCCCAAAAGTTCTTTTTTCCATGGTTCACGCTCGATTACCATAATGCTGTCAAAAACGGATTTGTTAAATTCTTCCAAGCCATTCCAATCCATGTCTTTGTAGCGAGGCCTCCATCCAATGGGACATTCCACAGCGGAGATACGTCCTTTACAACGCCCAATGATCCATTTTAAGACCCGCATGTTCTCACCGAAACCTGGCCAAATGAATTTGCCATCTTTATCTTTTCTAAACCAGTTGACCCCGAAAATTCTGGGTGCATTTTGTAAATCACGTCCAAACTGTAGCCAATGGTTGAAGTAGTCACCCATATGATAACCGAGGAATGGCAACATCGCAAATGGATCTCTTCTTACTTTTCCTATCTCCCCAAAAGCAGCTGCAGTCATCTCCGAACCCATGGTTGCGGCCATATACACCCCAAAATTCCAATTGAAAGCCTGATATACCAAAGGTACCGCTGTGCTTCTTCTTCCTCCGAAAATAAATGCAGTGATGGGAACACCTGCTGGATTTTCCCATTCGGAATCAATCACAGGATTTTGGTAAGCAGGAGCGGTAAACCTGGAATTGGGATGCGCAGCGGGTTTTCCAGAATTTTTATCATAAGGTTTGCCATGCCAATCGGTCAAGCCATCCGGTACTTCTTTCGTCATATCTTCCCACCATACATCCCCATCTTTGGTAATGGCTACGTTGGTAAAAATGGTATTGGCTTTAATGCTCTCCATGGCACTTGGATTGGTTTTATAATTGGTACCAGGTGCCACTCCAAAATAACCTGCCTCAGGGTTGATGGCATGCAAACGGCCATCCTCTCCTTTGTGTATCCAAGCAATATCATCACCTACAGTGGTAATTCTCCAACCTTCCAATTCGTCAGGGGGAATCATCATCGCAAAATTGGTCTTTCCACAAGCACTCGGGAAAGCAGCAGCTACATAACTCTTTTCTTTCTGTGGAGACTCAACACCCATGATCAGCATATGCTCAGCCAACCAGCCTTCTTCCCTTCCCATGGTAGAGGCAATTCTTAGCGCAAAACATTTTTTGCCCAATAAGGCATTACCCCCATAACCACTGCCATAGGAAATGATAAGTTTATCTTCGGGAAAATGGGAGATATATTTTACACTTGGGTTACAAGGCCATTTGACATCTTCCTGACCGGCTTCTAATGGTGCGCCTAGCGTATGGATACATTTAACAAAGTTATCGCCGATGTGGGGTATAACCTGCTCTCCCATTCTGGTCATGATGCGCATATTGATGACCACATATTCGCTGTCTGTAATCTGCACGCCATAACGGGAAAGTGGAGAACCTAATGGCCCCATGCAAAAAGGAATCACATACATGGTACGGCCTTTCATGCTCCCCTTGGTCAGGTCATCCAAAATG
>JAFIEC010000274.1 GCA_020832725.1 Paracoccaceae bacterium
CGCCTCGATCACCTGGGTCATCATGTAGGTCAGTTGCCGGGCTGCATCCTCCGAGATGACCCGATCTCCCATACCGCCCTCCTGCCCCATCAGGGGGCCTTGTGTCCCGCGCAGGCTCAACTCCACAAGGCCATAGGGTTCGACCGCCCGTCCGCCGTTCAACACGCCCGCATAGGCCGCCGTCATCTCCAGAAGGGTCGCCTCCGACGTTCCCAGCGCCAGCGCCGGCCCTGGCACCAGGGGGCTGCGGATCCCGAAGCCGCGGGTGACCTCGCGCACGCTCTCGCGCCCGACCGCTTCGGACACCTTGACCGCAACCGTATTCGACGATTGGGCAAAGGCCTGGGTCAGCGTCATCTCTCCGTCAAAGCGGTTCGAGTAGTTGCGGGGCGACCAGGGGCCGGAGCCCGGCACATCGATGGTGATCGGCTCGTCATAGACGGGTGTATCGAAACGGAAGCCGAGATCGAGTGCCGCAGCGTAGACGAACAGCTTGAACGCCGAGCCGGTCTGCCGCAGCGCTTGGGTTGCACGATTGAACTGGCCAGCCCGGCGCAGATCGCGCCCGCCCACCAGCGCGCGCACAGCGCCGTCTGCCGACATCACAAGGATCGCGGCCTGCGCCTCGCTGCCTTCGCGCACCCGGGTCTCGAAGACATGCACCAGTGCCTCCTCGGCCGCACGCTGGACGCGCTGGTCGAAAGTGGTCCGGATGATCACGTCCTCCGTGGTCGCGCGGGTGAGGAAGGAGGGGCCTGCCTCCATCACCCAATCGGCGAAATGACCGCCCGCACGCGCCTCGGCGGCCTGGGACAGGCGGGCCGGATTGGCACGCGCCTCGGCCAGTTCGGCCGTCTCGAGGTACCCCTGCTCGTGCATGAGCCGCAGGATCGTGTCGGCGCGGGCCTGAGCCCGGGCAAGGTTCGTCGTCGGAGCGAAACGCGAGGGCGCAATCAGAAGCCCCGCCAGCATCGCCGCCTCGGACGGCGTGACCTGCGCCGCAGACTTCCCGAAATAGCGCTGTGAAGCGGCTTCGAAGCCCTGCGCGCCTGCTCCCAGATAGGCGCGGTTCATGTAGATCTTGAGGATGTCGTCCTTGGAATAGCGCGCCTCCATCGCCATCGCGAAGGGCACCTCCCGCAGCTTGCGCACCACCGAGGAGCGGCGACACTCCGCCTCGAACTGCGCCAGGGTCAGCCCGGCGGACGGGTCGTACGGCTCGCCCAGACACAGAAGCTTGGCCGTCTGCTGGGTGATGGTGGACCCGCCATGCCCTTCGAAGGGGCGGCGACCCGCCGCGAGGTTAATCCGGATCGCCCCCACGATACCACGGGGGCTGATCCCCCAGTGTTGCCAGAAACGGCGATCTTCGGTGGCGATGACGGCATTCACCAGATGGGGCGACATATGCTCCACCGGCAGGACGCCCCCGAATTGCTCGCCGCGCCAGGCAAAGACCTGGCCCTCGGCATCGAGCAACGTAACCGAGCCGCCCGCGCGACCGTCCACCAGTTCGCCGGCGTCGGGCAGTCGTACGTAGTCGTAGAGAACAATGCCCCCGAAGATCAAGGCCGCCACCGCGCCCAGCCGCCATACCGCCGCCCAGATCAGTCGCACAACCGCACGCACCAGACGCGCCAGAAGCACGAAGGGCAGTGCGAGGGCAGAAGGGCGGGACGCCTTGCGCCGCGCCGGTTTTCGCGCGCGCGGGGCGGGAGCCTCGGCGCGGGGCGGGCGAGGAGTGCCGCGACGCTCGCCCTTCAGCGTCCTGCGGCCATTGCCGGTGGGTGCCATGTTCTCGAACCTGCTCTGTTTCGCGCGACAATAGCGGGAATCCCCGGCCTTGTGGAGACGTCAGGCACGATGCCGCAGGTGCAACATATGCCTAAAAAATAATCCGTAACCGGCATTCGCACAAATTTCCGGCAACATAGCCTGAATCTCTTCGTCATGCCATTGCCATATTCTTGCGCGCCCCCCCCGCGCCGCCAGTGTTGGAGCGCGATCCAGGGAGGCGCGACTGCGCCGTCATCGAGGGGGATTAACGTGAAACTCATCATTGCAGCGATCAAGCCGTTCAAGCTCGAGGAGGTGCGCGAGGCGCTCACCGCCATCGGCGTACGCGGCATGATGGTGACGGAGATAAAGGGCTTCGGCTCCCAGTCCGGCCACACCGAAATCTATCGCGGCGCCGAATACACCGTGAACTTCGTTCCCAAGGTCAAGCTCGAGCTGGTGGTCAGCGACAGCCTGGCCGAGCAGGTGGTCGACGCCATCCAGAAGACCGCCCGCACCGACAAGATCGGCGACGGCAAGGTCTTTGTCATCGATGTCGAACATGCCGTGCGTGTGCGCACCGGCGAAACCAACGACGAAGCGCTCTGAGACGCGCGGGACGCATCAGGAAAGGCAACTTCGCATGAAACTGACGAAACTCCTTCCCCTAGCGGCGGTGGCTGTGCTGCTGCCTGCCATGGGTCTGGCGCAGGAGGCCGAAGAGGGCGCCGAAGCCGTCACCGACGCCCTTGCCGCGGTCGAGGCCCTGAACGTCGAGATGACGTTCGTCTTCAACACGCTTCTGTTCCTCATCGGTGGCTTTCTGGTTTTCTGGATGGCCGCGGGCTTTGCCATGCTGGAGGCCGGCTTCGTCCGCTCCAAGAACACGGCGATGCAGCTGACCAAGAACATCGGTCTGTTCTCGCTGGCCTCGCTGGCCTATTTCGTGGTCGGCTTCATGATCATGTATCCCGGCGATGCCTGGATCATCGACGGCTGGCTGGGCATGCCTGCCATCACCATCCTCGAGGCGGTGGGCGTGACCATCGACGAGGTCTATGACGCCGAATACGCATCGGTCGGGTCGGATTTCTTCTTCCAGCTGATGTTCTGCGCCGCCACCGCCTCGATCGTGTCGGGTGCCGTGGCCGAGCGGATCAGGCTGTGGCCCTTCTTCCTCTTCGTCGTCCTCCTGACCGGCCTCATCTACCCGATCCAGGCCTCCTGGTCCTGGGGCGAGGGCTGGCTGGACGATGCCGGCTTCCTTGACTTCGCCGGCTCCTCCATCGTGCACTCGGCAGGTGGCTGGGCGGCACTGGCGGGCTGCATCCTGCTTGGTGCGCGGCGCGGCAAGTACGGGCCCGACGGCAAGGTCAATCCGATCCCGGGCTCCAACCTTGCACTGGCCACGCTGGGCGTGTTCATCCTGTGGATGGGCTGGTTCGGCTTCAACGGTGGCTCCGAGCTGGCGCTGGGCAGTGCCGATGCGGCGGCCAATGTCAGCCGGATCTTCGCCAACACCAACACCGCCGCTGCGGCGGGCGCGGTCGCGGCCCTGATCCTCAGCCAGCTTCTCTACAAGAAGCCCGACCTGACACTGGCGCTCAACGGTGCCCTGGCAGGCCTGGTGTCGATTACCGCCGAGCCGCTGGAGCCGAGCCTCGGGCTGGCCACCATCATCGGGGCCATCGGCGGTGTCATCGTGGTGGTCACCGTGCCGCTGCTTGACAAGCTGAAGATCGACGATGTGGTCGGAGCGATCCCGGTGCACCTCTTCGCCGGCATCTGGGGCACACTGGCCGTGGTCCTGTCGAACGACGAGGCCACCATCGGTGCCCAGATCACCGGCATCGTCGCCATCGGCGCGTTCATGTTCGTGGCCTCGTTCGTCGTGTTGTTCATCATCAAGGCGGTGATCGGTCTGCGCGTGGATGCCGAGGCCGAGGAGATGGGGCTCGACAAGGCGGAACTGGGGATGGAGGCCTATCCCGACTTCTCGCGCGGCTGACACCTCCTCCCGTCAGCAACGCGACACCACTGCCCCGGGCCGAAAGGCCCGGGGTTTTTTCGTCTTGTCGCAGGGGCGGGCCCTGTCGTCCGCGCCCGCAGCCTCAGCTGCGGCGCAGCAGGATCAGGCGGTATTCATGGCGGGCAGCAAAGGTCTGTTCCCGTCGCGAAGGGCGCAGGAACCGATCCATCGCCCGGCCAAGAAACACCTCTGCCAGACGGGAACGCAGCGGATAGGCCGTGCGCAGATCCGCCCGCAGCCGGGCGAGAAACGGCCCGAAATGCGCGTTCTTCAGATGATCGAGCACCAGGAACGTGGGCAGGATCGCCTCTGTCAGGTCATCATCCTGAACGATCTCGAACACCCCCTGGTGGGCCACCTCATCGACAAAGGCGCGGTGCGTGCCCCGGGTCTCGTCACCCGACCCGCCATCACGCCGGAAATAATCGAAGATCAGAACATGCGATTGCGCATAGCGCGCCGCCTGGGCCAGTGCCGGCGCAAGCGCGATATAGTGAAAGCTCTCGGCAAAGAGGCACATGTCGAAACGCTTGGGGCTGTCAAAGGCCTCGAAGGTGACATCATGAACAGGCGTTCCCTCGCCCAGCTTGGCCCGGGCCATGGCGTTGAGCTGCTCGGAGGGGCAGAGGCACTCCAGCCGGTAGCCCATGGCCCGCAACGCCCGCGCATTCGCGCCGGTGCCCGAACCCACATCGAGGATCGTCTCGATCCCCTCGGGGATGGTCGCTGCCAGCTTGTCGAAATAGGCCTGCTGCGCGCGGCCCAGCGCCTCGGCCGACGGCGTTTCCGGCGGCCCCTCGGGCCAGTAGCCGTAATGCGCAAAACCGTGCCCGAAAACAGCCTCGGCAAGAAGCGCCTCGAAATCGAGCTGCGTATCCTTGAACTTCATGGGGCGCCCCTGTCGCGGCGTCTCTGCGTCGCCGCGCCGCAAAAGCATGCAGGCGGAGGGGTGTCAACCGCGAGGGGGCTGTGCCTCAGGCCGCGTCGAAATCCAGAACCAGCCGCTCGGTGACCGGCCGCGCCTGGCAGGCCAGGGTGAAACCTGCCTCCACCTCCCAGGGCTGCAGCGAATAGTTCACCGCCATCTCGGCCGCGCCCTCCACCACCCGGCAGCGGCAGGTGCAGCACATTCCGCCCTTGCAGGAGAACGGCAGCTCCAGCCCCTGGCGGTGGGCCGCGTCGATGATGCTGGCATCACCGGCCCCCAGTGCGAAACGCCGTCTCGCGCCATCGAGGATGACCTCGACGCTCACCCCATCGGACGCGGCCCGCGATGCCCGTTCGGACGGAGGTGCGCCCCGCACGCCCTCGGCCGGGGTGAAACGCTCGGAATGGATGCCCCCCTCGGGCACGCCCAACCCGACAAGCGCCTGTGACACCGCGTCGATCATCTCGCCGGGGCCACAGACGAACACCCCATCGGCCCTGCCCGGATCGATCGCGCCGGTGCGGGCCAGGGCCGAGAGCTTGCCCGCATCGATCCGCCCTTCAAGCAACGGCACATCCTGCCCCTCGCGGCTGAGGATATGGATCAGGGTCAGCCGATCCATGTAGCGATCCTTCAGCGCGTCCAGCGCCTCGCGGAACATGATCGAGCCCGTCGTCCGGTTGCCATAGACCAGCGTCACCTCGGCCCCCCGCGCCAGTGCGGCCCGGGCGATGGAGAGCATCGGCGTGACGCCCGAACCTGCGGCGATGAGCAGGATCCGCTCCTCGTCACCCAGAACGAAGCGCCCCTCGGGTGTCATCACCCGCAGCTTGTCACCCGGCATCAGACCCTGATGCGCCAGCCCCGAGAACAGCCCCCCCGGAACATGCCGGATGCCCACGGTCAGCCGGTCTTCTCCGGGCAGCGAGCACAGCGAATAGGAGCGCCGCACATCCACGCCGTCGATCTCGGCACGCAGGGTCAGATACTGGCCCGGGCGAAAGGCATAGGCCTCGCGCAGCGTCTCCGGCAGATCAAGGCTCAGCGCCACGGCATCCTCGGCCTCGGGGCGGATCTCGGCGATGCGCAGCTCGTGAAAAGCGGGCATGGGGTTTCCTCTCTGTCTCGCGCCTCAGAGGCACTTGAAATAGTCGAACGGCTCCCGGCACGACAGGCAGCGGTAATGCGCCTTGCACGGGGTAGAGCCGAATTCGGACAGCCGCTCAGTGGTGGTGGACCCGCAATGCGGGCAGGTCACCAGTGTTTCGCCGAACAGCGCCCGCACCGAATTGCCAGCCTTCTCGGGCGGTGCGATGCCATAGGCGCGCAGCTTTTCCCGGCCTTCCTCGGTAATCCAGTCGGTGGTCCATGGCGGCGAGAGCACCCGCTCGATCCGCACATCAAATCCCGCGCCCGCAAGGGCCCCCTCGATCGCCAGCTCGATCGCCGCGGTTGCGGGGCATCCGGAATAAGTGGGCGTCACCCGTGCCACCACCACAGGGCCTTCGGCGCGCAGGTCGCGCAGGATGCCGAGGTCCGCCACGGTCACCACGGGGATTTCGGGGTCGGGCACGGCGGCGGCCACCTCCCATGCATGGGCAAGATCGGGGGCACTCATGTGATGACCTCGCCTGTTCGCGCGGTGCTGCCGCGCCCCTGTGCCTTGTTGCGCAGGGCGCGCAACTCGGGGAAGGCCTCCCATCCGAATGCGTGCGGGCCCGACCCCGCGCAATCCAGCCGCTCCTTGCGGGCGCAGGCCTCGGCAAGCGTCGGGCGCGCGCCCTCGGGCTGCCACCACAACACCAGCGCCGCACCCTTCAGGGGCCCGAACCAAGCGGCCCGGTCGCGAAAAAAGCGCCGGTGCACGGTGCGAAACGCGAAATCCGCCAGCGCAGCGGCATCGCGCCAGACCGACAGGGTCCATGTCATGCGCGGATCACCCGCCACCAGCTGGCCATCGTCGGGATGCCGCCAGACGAGGCCCGGATGCCGGTCGGCAAGCGCGTTCATGCGCGCGACATTGTCGGTGAACCCTGCCATCCCCGGATGATCCAGCGGCCAGCGCGCATGCGCGAGGTTGAACTGCGCAAGCTGCGCCCCCGCGCCCGCTGATGCGCCGCCTACCATTGTGCCCCGGGATAGACGCGCTGCGCCCATTGCATCTCGGCCAGCAGATGACCGAGCTCCTCGCCATGGAGGCCCTGCCGCCCGCCCTCGCGCGGGAACGGCACCTCGGGGGCTTCCAGGAGCGCCTCGTCGAAGATCATCGCGATCGTGCGCTCCCATGCCGGGCGCAGCGCCGCCCGGTCGGGCAGAAGACCTTCCTCGGCACAGGCGGCGGCGGCGGGCGAGGCCGCGAACAGCTCGGGCGTGTAGAGATGCAGGTCCTCCACCGCCTCGCGCATGCGCCGCGTGCTCTCTTCGGTGCCGTCGCCCAGCCGGATCACCCATTCGCCCGCATGGCGGATGTGATAGGCCATCTCCTTGGCCGCCTTGCCGGCGACGCCGACGACCAGCTCGTCGCGGCTGGACAGCGCGGCCTGCCAATACGGCTCCATGAAGGCCGCGAAATACAGCTGGCGCAGCATCGTATGGGCAAAGTCGCGGTTGGGGCGCTCCACCAGAAGGCAGTTGAGGTATTCCCGCTCGGTGCGCAGATAGGCCATGTCGTCCTCGCTGCGCCCCTGCCCCTCCAGCCGGGCTGCATAGCCATACAGCGTGCGCGCCGATCCGATGAGATCGAGCGCCATGTTCGGAAGGGCCAGGTCCTCCTCCAGCATGGGGGCGTGGCCACACCATTCCGAAAGCCGGTGACCGAGGATCAGATGATCGTCGGCCAGCTCCAGCACCGCCTGCTTCAGCGCCTCGGACATCACATGTGCCCCACTTCGTCGGGGATCTCGTAGAAGGTGGGATGGCGGTAGATCTTGGAGGCGGTCGGCTCGAAATTCTCGGCCGCGTGATCGGGATCGGAAGCCGAGATCACGCTCGAGGGAACAACCCAGATCGAGGTGCCTTCGCCGCGACGGGTGTAGACGTCGCGCGCGGCGTTCAGGGCCATCGTGGCGTCAGAGGCATGCAAGCTGCCGACGTGCTTGTGCGACAGCCCGTTGCGGGGGCGGATGAAGACTTCCCACAGGGGCATGGCTTCGGTCATGGCGGATCCTCCGTGAAGCGCTCCGGGACACATCCCGGGGCCAGGGCTCATTCTGCGGCGATGGGGCGGGCGCGGGCGGCGCGCTTGGCGGCATGGGCACGGGCGGCCTCGCGCACCCAGGCCCCCTTGTCCCAGGCGCGGCGCCGGTCGCGGATGCGGTCGCGCGCCATCGGGCCATGGCCCTTGACCACGCGCCAGAACTCGTCCCAGTCGATCGGGCCGTGGTCATAGCCGCCCTTGCCCGCGTTCTTCTCGGGGTTCCAGGCCAGATCAGGGTCGGGCACCGTCAGCCCGAGGTATTCCGCCTGCGGCACCGTGGCGTCGATGAACTGCTGGCGCAGCTGGTCGTTGGTGAAGCGCTTGATCTTCCACTTCATCGACTGGTCCGAATGCTGGCTGTCGGCATCATGGGGGCCGAACATCATCAGGGACGGCCACCACCAGCGGTTCAGCGCATCCTGCGCCATTTCCTTCTGCTCGGGCGTGCCGCGGGCCAGCGTCATGACGATTTCATAGCCCTGCCGCTGGTGAAAGCTCTCTTCCTTGCAGACCCGGATCATGGCGCGGGCATAGGGACCAAAGGAGCACCGGCACAGCGGGATCTGGTTCATGATCGCGGCACCATCCACCAGCCAGCCGATCACCCCGATATCTGCCCAGCTGAGGGTGGGATAGTTGAAGATCGAGGAATACTTCGCCTTGCCGGAATGCAGCTCCTCGGTCATCTCCTCGCGGCTCACGCCCAGCGTCTCGGCGGCGGAATAGAGATAGAGGCCGTGTCCCCCCTCGTCCTGCACCTTGGCAAGCAGGGCTGCCTTGCGCTTGAGGCTGGGGGCGCGGCTGATCCAGTTGCCCTCGGGCAGCATGCCGACGATCTCGGAATGGGCGTGCTGGCCGATCTGGCGCACCAGCGTCCGGCGATAGCCTTCGGGCATCGGGTCGTTCGGCTCGATCTTCTCCTCGGCGTCGATGCGGCGCTGAAACGCCTCGAGGAACTCGGGCGTCTCGGTGCTGCGGCCATCGGCCCCGATCAGTCCTTGCGAATACATGGCGCGTCTCCCAGTCTGACGGGTGGGATCATAAGTTACGAAGTGTGGCCAATCAAGGTTTTTTCGTAACAGGTGAAGGAGACCCCCCATGACACCCTCCCAAGCGACGGAACTGCTGAAGACCCACTTTGCACCATGGGTCGGTGAGATGAACCTGCAAGCCGTCGCCTTCGACCCGGAGGGAGGCGATTTCACGCTGCCCGATTCGCCCGCCCTGTGCCGCCCCGTTCCCGACGGCGGGACGATCCTGTGCGGACAGGCGGTGATGGCCGCGGCCGATACCTGCTCGGTGCTTGTGCTGCTGGCCATGGCGGGGCGGATGCGTGCCCTGACAACGGTGGACCTGACGACGCATTTCCTGCGCCCCCTGCCCCGGGGCCCGGTGGATATCCGTGTGCAGGTGCTGGCCAGCGGGCGGCGCATGGCCACAACCCGGGTGGAGTTCCGCAGCGCGGGGTCGGTACGGCTGGCCGCCAGCGCCCAATGCGGCTTTGCCTATCTAGAGCCCTAGGAGAGCGGAGCGCGCAGCCCTCCGAACCGCATCCCGAAGGCGGGCGCGGGCGGCGGCATCGCCTTGGCCCCACCCGGCAGTGGCGTATCCAGCCATGCCTCCGAGCCGGGCAGCAACGCCCGGTAGGCCGCCGCCACCAGAGCCCTGCAATCGGGCAGGCCAAGGGCATCGGCAAGCGGTCCGGGCGGCAGGCCCGGATAGCGCAGGACCAACCGCCGCCAGCGATGTATCAGAAGCACCCGTCCCGCCATGGCGGCAAGCGGATCAAGCGCGGCGGCCCTGGCCCCGAGGGCATGGGCCTCGACTGCGAGGCCCCGGCGCGCCTCGGCCTCGGCTTCGGGCACGGCGAGTGCGGCCGCCTCCGGCGTCAGCCCGCAGATATCGCCCTGCAAGGCCAGCCAGCCTGGCGGCACGTCCCGGCCCGGCCCGTCCGGCCAGAGCCACAACCCGGACCCGAGGGGGCGCGCCCGCTCGGGCGGTACGGCCACGGGCCCCGCCAGGGCCATGACCCATGCCCGCGCGCCCGGCGTCAGAGGGGGCGCATAGATCGCCCGGGTGGCAGGGGCGAATTCCTCCCGCCCCCGGGCTGTCAGCCCATAGCGCGAGGCCCGCCCCTCGCGGGCGCGGCTCAGCCAGCCGTCACCTGCCAGCCGTGACAGCGCGGTCCGTGTCGCCCCCGCCTCCACCCC
>JAFIEC010000079.1 GCA_020832725.1 Paracoccaceae bacterium
GCCGAAGCCGCCCGAGGTGATGCTGCCGACCGGGGTCGCGGCATCGGATGTCGCGAAAAGAGGCGTTCCGGCGCGCATCGGTGCGCGACCCTCGGGGCGCAGGCCAACCCGGAGCCGGTTCGGATCTTCGGACAAGGCGCGCAGAACGCGCCCCGCCCCGGGAAAGCCGCCCGCCCGTGCCCCGCCCTCGCGGCGCACCCGGGGAATCGCCCATCCCAGCGCCGCCTCGGCGGGGGTTGTCGTCGTGTCGATATCGGCTCCGTACAGGCACAGCCCGGCCTCCAGGCGCAGGGAGTCGCGGGCGCCCAGCCCGGCAGGCGCAACCCCGGGCAGGTTCAGGAGCGCCTGGGCAACCGCTTCGGCCGCCCGCCCGGGCAGCGAGATCTCGAAGCCGTCCTCGCCGGTATAGCCCGAGCGTGACACGATGGCGTCTGCACCCGCAACTGCGCCTTCGCCGACGTCCATGAACCGCAGGGCTGCGACCCATGGCGCAAGCGTGGCGAGGGCTGCCTCTGCCCCGGGGCCCTGCAGTGCCAGCAGGGCGCGATCCTCCAGCGGCGCGACGTCGGCCAGCCCGG
The DNA here is from genome assembly GCA_020832725.1 of Paracoccaceae bacterium. Lineage (GTDB taxonomy): Bacteria > Pseudomonadota > Alphaproteobacteria > Rhodobacterales > Rhodobacteraceae > JAFIEC01. Next base: position 579 of record JAFIEC010000079.1, read on the forward strand.
CAAGGCCTGCGCGCAGATGCGCGATGTCGGCCTCGGCGCGGGCTGCATTGACCACCAGAAACAGCCGTCCGGGCAGGCGCGCGATCATCAGGTCATCGAGGATGCCGCCCGCCTCGTCGGTCAGCAGACCATAGCGCTGCCGGCCCTCGGCAAGGCCCACGACATCGGCAGGAACCAGCCGCTCGAGCGCGAGCGCCGCGGCCTCCGGCGTGTGGGCCCGAATCTCCAGCTGCCCCATGTGGCTGACATCGAACAGCGCGGCATGGGCGCGGCAATGCAGATGCTCCTGCAGCACGCCCGGGCCATAGTTCAGCGGCATCTCCCAGCCGGCAAAGGGCACCATCCTTGCGCCTGCCGCGCGGTGCAGCGCATCGAGCGGCGTGCGCTTCGGTTCGGTCGACTCGTCCGCCATGGATCACCCCGGTCTTGCCGGTCTGCGCAAATGCAGCCCGGTGGCATCCTTCTGCCCGGGCCCTGCCCGGAAAGATGCCCCCTCTGTCCTTTCGCCTGAGATCGTTATCCCTTCGGCGGGCGCGCATGGCGCGCCTCTCTCCAGAGTGTCGTCGCAGAGCCGGTCCTGGGGCCTGAGAGTTTCCGGGGCGGTTGCTCCTTCGGCACCGGCGACGCCGGTTCTCCCGATCCTGCGCCCTCAGCATAATCCGCTCGGGCGGGCTCTCGCAAGGGCCCTGTCCTGTGCCGGTGACGGGTCTCAGCCGCTCACGAACTCGGAGGCGGCATAGCCCTGCAGGTACAACAGCGCGGTCAGATCGCCGTGATCGACCCGCAGGGCGCATTGCTCGGCCACCACGGGCTTGGCGTGCAGCGCCACACCCATCCCCGCCCGCGAGAGCATCGCCAGATCGTTGGCGCCGTCGCCGACGGCCAGCACATCGGCGGGTCCGAGGCCGCGCGCGGCGGCAACCTCGTCCAGCGCGGCGCGCTTGGCCTCGCGTCCCAGAATCGGCCGGGCCACACGACCTGCAAGCCGCCCGCCCTCGACGATCAGGGTATTGGCGCGATGCTCGTGAAACCCCAGCCGCTGTGCGACCACGGCCGTGAAGGCGGTGAAGCCGCCCGAGACCAGCAGGCAAAAGGCCCCGTTGGAGCGCATGGTCGCGACAAGCGCCCGGCCCCCCGGGGTGAACGTGATCCGCTCCTCCAGAACGCGGGCGATCACCGCCTCCGGCAGGCCTTGCAGAAGGGCGACCCGCGCGATCAGCGCCTCCTCGAAGTCAAGCTCGCCATTCATCGCGCGGGCGGTAACCTCGGCCACCCGGGGACCGACGCCCGCCATGTCGGCCAGCTCGTCGATGCATTCCTGCTCGATCATGGTGCTGTCCATGTCGGCCAGCAGAACCTTGCGCCGCCGCTGTCCATCGGGCTGCACGCACAGGTCGAACCCACGGGCACGCAAGTCGGTCTGCACCTCCGGCAGGCTTTGCGGCAGAGCGGGCAGGGGGAATTCGGCGGCAAGGCCCGGCGCGAGCCAGCGCAACGCGCCGCCCCCTGTCGCGGTACGTGCGGCTGCGGCTACCAGCGCGTCGAGATCGGATCGCGCGGGGTTTGCAAGAAGCGTTGCGATGAACATGGAAACCCTAGCTGCGGCAAAGCGACCGGGCGCGCTTAGCGCAGAATTCGCGCTTGCGCCAGCGGGCGGCAGCGACTATCCGGGCTGCGGGCTACCCTTCCCCAACGAAGGGCGAATATCTGGAAGGATACCATGACCGATCCGACGATCCCGGCCGCGCGGCCGGCAAATCCGCGTTTTTCTTCGGGCCCTTGCGCCAAGATCCCCACCTTCTCGCTGGACCGCCTGTCGGGTGCCCCCCTGGGCCGCAGCCATCGCGCCGCCATCGGCAAGGACAAGCTGCGCGCCGCGATCGAGGGGACGCGCGAGATTCTCGGTATTCCCGACGACTATCGCATCGGCATCGTTCCCGCCTCGGATACCGGCGCCTATGAGATGGCGATGTGGACCATGCTGGGCGCACGCCCGGTGGAAATGGTCGCCTGGGAAAGCTTTGGCGCGGGCTGGGTGACCGATGCGGTCAAGCAGCTCAAGCTGGATGCCCGGGTGCACGAAGCCCCCTATGGCGAAATCGTGGACATGGGCGCGCTCGATTACGACCGCGATGTCTGCTTCACCTGGAACGGTACCACCAGCGGCGTGCGGATGCCGAACGGCGACGCGATCCCCGCCGACCGGGGCGGGCTGACCCTGTGCGACGCCACCTCGGCGGCCTTTGCAATGGAGCTGCCCTGGGACAAGCTCGATGTGACGACCTTCTCCTGGCAGAAGGTGCTGGGCGGAGAGGCGGCGCATGGCATGCTGATCCTGTCGCCCCGTGCAGTGGAACGGCTGGAAAGCCATACCCCGCCCTGGCCCCTTCCCAAGATCTTTCGCCTGACCAAGGGCGGCAAGCTGATCGAGGGTATCTTCAAGGGCGAGACGATCAACACCCCTTCGATGCTCTGCGTCGAGGATTACCTGCTCGCGCTTGACTGGGCGCGGGCCGAAGGCGGGCTGGCCGGGCTGATCGCCCGGACCGAGGCCAATTTCGCGGCGGTTGAGCGCATGGTCGCCGCACATGACTGGATCGGCTTTCTGGCGGACAAGCCGGAGACACGCTCCACCACCTCGGTCTGCCTGAAGTTCACCGACCCCGCGATCACGGACGGCGCGGCCTTTGCCAAGGCTGTCGCCAAACGGCTCGAGGCCGAGGGCGTGGCGCTGGATATCGGGGCCTACCGCGATGCGCCGCCGGGTCTGCGCATCTGGTGTGGCGCCACGGTGGAAACGGCTGATGTCGAGGCGCTGCTGCCCTGGCTTGAATGGGCCTATCGCACCGAGCGCGCGGCCCTGCACCTCGCGGCCTGATCCGGCCCTCTTTTCGGGGGCAGATGCCCCGTCCCTTTCCTTTTGCCGGGCCATGCCCGGCCCCCTTCACAGGAGCCCGCAATGGCACCCCGCGTTCTCGTATCCGACAAGCTTTCCCCCACGGCCGTCCAGATCTTTCGCGACCGTGGCATCGAAGTCGATTTCGAACCCGATCTGGGCAAGGACAAGGAAGCGCTCCTGGCGCGTATCGGTGATTATGATGGCCTCGCCATCCGCTCGGCCACGAAGGTCACCGCCAAGCTTCTGGAGGCCACCGACCGCCTGCGCGTGGTGGGCCGCGCCGGCATCGGGGTCGATAATGTCGATCTGGTGGCCGCCTCCCGCAAGGGTGTCATCGTGATGAACACGCCTTTCGGCAATTCCATCACCACGGCCGAGCATGCCATCGCCCTGATGTTCGCGGTTGCCCGCCAGATCCCCGAGGCGAGCGCCTCCACCCATGCCGGCAAATGGGAGAAGAACCGTTTCATGGGCACCGAGATCACCGGCAAGACCCTCGGTGTCATCGGCTGCGGCAACATCGGGTCGATCGTGTGCAACCGGGCCATCGGCCTGAAGATGCGCGTGCTGGGCTATGATCCGTTCCTGTCCGAGGATCGCGCCCGCGAGATGGGCGTGCAGAAGGTCGAGCTCGACGAGTTGCTGGCACGGGCCGATTTCATCACGCTGCATGTGCCGCTGACCGACAAGACCCGCAATATCCTTTCGGCGGAGGCCCTTTCCAGGACCAGGAAGGGCGTGCGCATCATCAACTGCGCCCGGGGCGGTCTTGTCGACGAGGCGGCGCTGGCCGCGGCGCTGAAGGCGGGCCATGTGGCGGGCGCGGCCCTCGATGTGTTCGAGGTGGAGCCCGCGACCGACAGCCCGCTGTTCAACCTGCCCAATGTTGTCTGCACCCCGCATCTGGGGGCGGCGACCGTTGAGGCCCAGGAGAACGTGGCGCTTCAGGTGGCCGAGCAGATGGCGGATTACCTGCTTCAGGGGGCAGTCTCCAACGCCATCAACATGCCCTCCATAACCGCCGAGGAGGCACCGCTTCTGACGCCATGGGTAAAGCTCGCCCAGCATCTGGGGGCGTTCATCGGCCAGATGACCGACGAGCCGATCACCGCCATCAACATTCTCTATGATGGCAGCGTCTCCGAGATGAACGTGAACGCGTTGAACGCGGCGGCCATCGCGGGCGTGATGAAGGTCGCCAACCCCGAGATGAACATGGTCTCGGCCCCGGTCATGGCGCGGGAAAGGGGGATCGAGGTCTCCACCACCACCCAGCCGCAGACGGGCGTGTTCGAATCCTACGTCAAGCTGACGGTCAAGACCGCCAGCCGCGAGCGCTCCATCGCCGGGACGGTCTATTCCGACGGTCGGCCGCGCTTCATCCAGATCAAGGGAATCACCATCGACGCCGAGATCGGAGAGAACATGCTCTACACCACCAACCGCGACGTGCCGGGCATCATCGGCACGCTGGGGGTGACGCTGGGCAAGGCGGGCATGAATATCGCCAATTTCACGCTGGGGCGGAATACGCCGGGGGGCGATGCCATCGCCATCCTCTACCTCGACGAACAGGCGACCCCCGAGGCGCTGGAGCACCTGCGTGCAACCGGCCTGTTCCAGCAGGTGCGCCCGCTGCGTTTCGACGTGGCCTGAGGGGTGCCATGCGCGCGGGCGGTTTTCAGCCGCCCGCGCCGCAGCTAAGGTGCCTGTGGAACCCACGGAGACCCGCATGCGCGCCCTAGTCCTTGCACTTGTCGTTTCGCTGTCCCTCGCAGCCCCGTCCGCATCTGCGCAATCCGCACCCTGCGGGGGCGATTTCGGGGCGTTCGTGAACGGCCTCCGGCAAGAGGCGCTGTCGCGTGGCCTGCCGCCAGCCTCGGTGGACAGTTTCTTCAGGGGGGTGGCGCGCGATCCGGCCGTGATCTCCCGCGATCGCGGGCAGGGGGTCTTCCGGCTTCCGTTCACGGAATTCGCGCGCCGCGTCATCAGCCAGAACCGTATGGTCAACGGCAACCGCAATGCCGAGCGCCACGCCGCGATCCTGGCCCGGGCCGAGCGCGAATTCGGCATCCCGCAGGCGATACTGCTGGCCTTCTGGGCCCTGGAGACGGATTTCGGCGCGGTGCAGGGTGATTTCAACACCCGTAACGCGCTGGTGACGCTGGCCCATGATTGCCGCCGCCCCGGGCTGTTCCGTCCCCACATCTTCGCCGCCATCGCCCTGCATGCGCGCGGCGATTTTGATCCGGCCACCATGACCGGGGCCTGGGCCGGAGAGATCGGGATGGTGCAGAAACTTCCCCTCGATATCCTTGAGCTGGGGGTTGATGGCGACGGAGACGGGCGGATCGACCTGAAGAACAGTGTGCCGGACGCGCTTTTGTCGGCAGCCAACATGCTGCGGGCAAGAGGGTGGCGTGCGGGCCAGCCCTGGCTGGTGGAAGTCAGCGTGCCGGACCGCATGGACTGGAGCAGGTCGGGCACAGATACGCGCCTGCCGGTGTCGGACTGGCAGGGCATGGGTGTGCGGGCACG
>JAFIEC010000288.1 GCA_020832725.1 Paracoccaceae bacterium
CGCCCGTCGGGAGGGCGGGCTGAGCCCCCCAGTGTGCCCCCCGCCCCGCCGTGGTGGGGGGGGGGGAAACCGGGGTGCACGACGCGAAAGACGCGCCAGTGCCGGGGACGCCGCGTGACGGGCACGCGCCACGGCGGGGACAGCGCTGATCGATGCGCTCCTTCTCGGATGCGCACGGGCACTGATGCACACCGCCACTGATGCGCACCGCCACTGATGCGCCCGATTGCGGGCGGCCATGGTCCGGGCGCTTCCCGTCATCTGCGCATGCCGCACGGCGGTTGTGCAGGGCCCGGCTGCGCGGCGCAGTGGATCTTCCCGGCGCGCGGCACACCGATTGCCTTGGCCTGTACAAGCCCGAGTATTCCGACCTCGCGCATCGGCAAGCCGGTCAGGCCCGCTCCGGCCGAGACGTCGATGGCGGCCCCGCGCTCCCGCAATGCTGACCGCAACTGTCACGGGGCGCCGGGTGCCATGCGGAAACGGGGCGGGTGGCCCGATGATCCGCGCGATGCGCCAAGGGGGCCAGCCTCCGCCCCTGCAGGATCCATCGAACCCTGTCAGGTCTGCCGATGGTAGCACCACCGCTCAGGCAAACGGCACCAATCGGGTGGCCGGGAGGCAACAGGATGCCAGCAGCCCCGGTGCCTCACCGCACCGCCGGGGGCCGGGTGCGCCCCGAAGGGGTGGGCCCGCGCGGGGCGGAGCGCGGCCCGGAGGGTCGCCGAGGCTCCGCGCCCCCCTGCGCCGCCGGCATCACGCGCACGATCCGCACGCGCCTCATCGGCCATTCCCACGCGCGCGGCCGTTGCATGGGGCAAGCGCTCCGTCACGCTCCTCCTCGGGCCTCCTCGGGCCTCCTCGGGCCGGGGCCCTGCCGGCGCATATTCCCGGGGCGGGCCGGTGGCGGAAAAAGCCGTTTCACCTCGCGGCCCCCTTGCGGTAAAGCACGCGGACGCGCCCGGTCCGCCCCCGGGTGCCGCGGCCCGCGGTGAGGAGAGACCATGCCCAGCCTGAACGATATCCGGTCGAGCTTTCTTGACTATTTCTCCCGGCACGGCCACCGGGTGGTGGAATCCTCGCCGCTTGTTCCGCGCAACGATCCCACGCTCATGTTCACCAATTCGGGCATGGTGCAGTTCAAGAACGTCTTCACCGGCATCGAGCACCGCGACTATACCCGCGCCGCCACCTCCCAGAAATGCGTGCGCGCGGGCGGCAAGCACAACGACCTCGACAATGTGGGCTATACCGCGCGCCACCACACCTTCTTCGAGATGCTCGGCAATTTCAGCTTTGGCGACTATTTCAAGGAAGAGGCGATCCCGCTGGCCTGGAACCTTGTGACGCGGGAGTTCGGGATCGACCCGTCGCGCCTTCTGGTCACGGTCTACCACACCGACGACGCGGCCGCCGAGTTGTGGCGCAAGGTGGCAGGCCTGCCCGAAGAGCGGATCATCCGCATCCCCACCTCGGACAATTTCTGGATGATGGGCCCCACCGGCCCCTGTGGCCCCTGCACCGAAATCTTCTATGACCACGGCCCCCACATTCCCGGTGGCCCCCCCGGCAGCCCCGACGAGGATGGCGACCGTTTCATCGAGATCTGGAACCTCGTCTTCATGCAGTACGAGCAGTTCGAGGATGGCAGCCGCCGGGACCTCGCCGCCCAATCCATCGACACCGGCATGGGGCTGGAGCGGATCGGCGCGCTCCTGCAGGGGCGGCACGACAATTACGACACCGACCTGATGCGCAGCCTGATCGAGGCCAGCGCGCATGCCACCTCGTCCGATCCGGACGGGCCGGGGCGCATTCATCACCGGGTGATCGCCGACCATCTGCGCGCCACGGGCTTTCTGATCGCCGACGGGGTGATGCCCTCCAACGAGGGGCGTGGCTATGTGCGGCGGCGCATCATGCGCCGCGCCATGCGCCATGCCCACCAGCTGGGCGCGTCCGATCCGGTCATGCACCGTCTGGTGCCGGCCCTGCTTCGGCAGATGGGGCAGGCCTATCCCGAACTCGGGCGGGCCGAGACCCTGATCTCCGAGACGCTGAGGCTGGAGGAGACGCGGTTCAAGGCCACGCTGGAGCGCGGGCTGCGGCTGCTGTCCGATGAGGTGGACAATCTGGGCGAGGGTCAGCCCCTGCCCGGCGAGGCCGCCTTTCGCCTTTATGACACCTACGGCTTTCCGCTCGATCTGACCCAGGACGCCCTGCGCGAGATGGGCCGGGCGGTGGATGTGGCGGGTTTCGAGGCGGCCATGGCCGCGCAGAAGGCCCGCGCCCGCGCGGCCTGGGCCGGCTCGGGCGAGACCGCCGATGCCGCGCTGTGGTTCGATCTGGCCGAGACCCATGGCGCGACCGAGTTTCTGGGCTATGACACCGAGGTCGCCGAGGGTCAGATCCTCGCGCTGGTGGCCGAGGGCGCGCAGGTTGATCGTGCAGGCCCCGGCGCTGTCGTGCAGATCGTGCTCAACCAGACGCCGTTCTATGCCGAGGCAGGCGGGCAGGTGGCCGATACCGGCACCTTGCGCAGCGGCACGGCGCTTGCCGAGATCACGGATGTGCGCAAGGTGGCGGGGGGGCTCTTTGCCCACACCGCCCGGGTGATCGAGGGGGTGCTGGAGCGCGGGGCGGCCGCAGAGCTGGTGGTGGACAACGCCCGTCGCGGCGCGATCCGGGCCAACCATTCCGCCACCCATCTTCTGCACGAGGCGCTGCGTCAGCATCTGGGAAGCCATGTCGCCCAGCGGGGCAGTCTGAACGCACCCGACCGTCTCCGATTTGATTTCAGCCACGGCGCGGCGCTGTCGGCGGGAACGCTGAGCGCGGTTCAGGAGGAGGTGAACGCCTTCATCCGCCAGGATGCGCCGGTGGAGACCCGCATCATGAGCCCCGACGACGCCAGGGCGCTGGGCGCGCAGGCCCTCTTTGGCGAGAAATACGGCGACGAGGTGCGCGTGGTCTCCATGGGGCGGCAGGCTGGCTCGGGCCGGGGGGCCGATGGCGCCACCTATTCCATCGAGCTGTGCGGCGGGACCCATGTGCGCCGCACCGGAGAAATCGGGCTGTGCGTCATTCTGGGCGACAGTGCCTCCTCGGCCGGGGTGCGGCGGGTCGAGGCGCTGACCGGGCAGGCGGCGCTGGCCCATCTGGCAGGACAGGCAGCGCGTCTGGCCGAGATGGCCGAGGCCCTGCGCGCGCCTCCCCATGAGGCCCCCGAGCGGCTGCGCGCCATCCTCGAGGAACGCCGCGCCCTGCAGAACGAGGTGGCGCAACTGCGCCGGGAGCTGGCGATGTCGGGCGGCACCGGGGCTGCGGCGGTATCAGCGGCCGAGCAGGTGGCCGGCGTGGCGTTTCTGGGACAGGTGTTGTCCGGCGTCTCGGGCAAGGATCTCGCGGCGCTGGTGGATGCCCACAAGGCGCGCATCGGGTCGGGCGTGGTGGCGCTGGTAGCCGACACGGGCGGCAAGGCCGCAGTGGCCGTGGGCGTGACCGACGATCTGACGGGGCGGCTTTCGGCGGTGCCGCTGGTGCGGGCTGCGGCGGCGGCCCTGGGAGGCAAGGGCGGCGGCGGGCGGCCCGATTTCGCACAGGCCGGCGGGGCTGCGCCCGAACAGGCAGAGGCGGCGCTGGCCGCGATCAGGAAAACAATGGAGGAAGGCGCATGAGCAAGAAGGGCTACTGGATGGGGCATATCGAGGTGCATGACACCGAATCCTATGCCAAATATGCCGAGATCGCGGGCAGGGCCGTGGCCGCACATGGCGGCGAGTTCCTGGTTCGGGCTGGTCGCTACCGGGTGATGGAAGGGACCGAGCGCCCGCGCCATGTGCTCAGCTGCTTTCCGAGCTTTGATGCGGCCGTGGCCTGCTACGAATCCGAATTGTATCAGGAGGCGCTGAAATTCGCCCTTCCTGCCGCCACCCGCGATCTGGTGATCGTCGAGGGGGTCTGACGCAGCCGCGCCGCGCTGCGGCACGGGGCTTGCACGCGGGCGCGGGCGGGGTCACACTCTGGCAAACCCAGGGAGGCCCCCATGCCCGTGCGCAACCGTATCGCCGAGATCAGCACCGAGATCACCGCCTGGCGGCGTGACCTTCATGCCCATCCCGAACTTCTGTTCGACACGCATCGCACATCGGCCTTTGTCGCCGAGAGGCTGCGCGCCTTCGGCTGCGACGAGGTGGTGGAGGGGATTGGGCGCACCGGCGTCGTCGGGCTGATCCGCGGCCGCAGCACGGCCTCGGGCCGTGTCATCGGGCTGCGCGCCGACATGGATGCCCTGCCCATCGAGGAGGCGACAGGCGCCCCCCATGCCTCGCGCAACCCCGGGCTGATGCATGCCTGCGGCCATGACGGCCACACCGCCATGCTGCTGGGGGCGGCGCGCTATCTTGCCGAAAGCCGCAATTTCGACGGCACCGTCGCTGTGATCTTCCAACCCGCCGAAGAGGGGGGCGGCGGCGGGCGCGAGATGGTGCAGGACGGGCTGATGGAGCGGTTCGACATCGCCGAGGTCTACGGGATGCACAACTGGCCCGGCCTGCCCGTGGGCAGCTTTGCCATCCGGCCGGGCGCATTCTTTGCCGCCACCGACGAATTCGAAATCCTCATCGAGGGCAAGGGGGGCCACGCGGCCAAGCCCCACGAGACGGTGGATCCGAACGTGATCGCGGCCCATCTGGTGCTGGCGCTGCAGACGATCGTGGCGCGCAACGCCGACCCTGTGCAGCCGCTGGTGGTGTCGGTCACCGGCCTGCACAGCGAAGGCAACGCCTTCAACGTCATTCCCCAGCGGGTGCGCATGCGCGGCACGGTGCGCAGTCAGGATGCCGGCACGCGGCGCATTGCCGAAGAGCGGCTGAAGGCGCTGGCAGCGCAGGTGACGGCGGCCTTTGGCGCGCAGGCGGAGGTGCATTTCCGCGCGGGCTATCCGGTGATGGTCAATGCCGAGGAGGAAGCCGGCGTGATGGCACGGGTGGCGGAAAGGGTGACTGGCCAGCCGACGGCCCATGCGCCGCTGGTGATGGGAGGCGAGGATTTCGCCTATATGCTCGAGGCGCGTCCGGGTGCCTATATCCTGGTGGGCAACGGAAATACCGCGCCCGTGCATCACCCGGCCTATGATTTCAACGATGCCGCCATCCCCGCCGGTGCCAGCTTCTGGGCCGAGCTGGTGGAGGACCGCCTGCCCGCGGCCTGATCCGTGCGCCGCGCCCGCTTGACCCGGCACCGCCCCTCGGGCATGGGCGGGGCATGGCGCGCGCATCCCTCCTGCAACTCTCCGGCATTGGCCTTGGCTTTGGCGGCAAGCCCCTCTTCGAGGGGGCCGATCTTGTGGTGCACGAAGGCGACCGCCTTGCGCTGGTGGGGCGGAACGGATCGGGCAAGTCCACGCTGCTGCGGGTGATGGCCGGGCTGGTGGAGCCGGACAGCGGCAAGCGGAGCCTCTCGGCCGGGGTGCGGGCAGGCTATATGGAGCAGGAGCCGGATCTGGCGGCCTTCGACACGCTGGGTGCCTTTGCCGCGCGCAACCTTGCCCCCGGCGAGGAATGGCGGGTGGAGGCGGCGGCAGAGGGCCTCGACTTCGACCCGGAGCGCCCCGTGGCCACCGCCTCGGGCGGAGAGCGCCGCCGCGCCGCGCTGGCCGGGCTTCTGGGCGAGGAACCGGAACTGCTGCTTCTGGACGAGCCGACCAACCACCTCGACATCGCCGCCATCGGCTGGCTGGAGGATACCCTGCGCGCCCGGGGCCGGGGCATGGTGCTGATCAGCCACGACCGGGCGGTGCTGCGGGCGCTGTCGACCGGAGTGCTTTGGGTGGACAGGGGCCGCCTGCGCCGACTTGACCGCGGGTTCGATCATTTCGAGTCGTGGCAGGAAGAGATCTGGGCCAACGAGGAGGCCGAGCGCCACAAGCTCGACCAGAAGATCAAGGCCGAGGCCCGCTGGGCGGTGGAGGGGATCAGCGCCCGGCGCAAGCGCAACCAGGGCCGGCTGCGGGCATTGGGAGATCTGCGCACGACACGGGCGGGCATGCGTGTGCGCTCGGGCGTGGCCGACATGCGCCTCGAGGCCGGGGAGGCCTCGGGCCGACTGGTGATCGAGGCCGAAGGGGTGGCGCTCAGCCTTGGCGGTCAGCCGCTGCTGCGCGACCTGTCGCTGCGGCTGATGCGGGGCGACCGGCTGGCCGTGGTGGGGCCAAACGGGGTCGGCAAGACAACCCTGCTGCGTGTCCTGCTGGGCGAGATCGCCCCCGATGCGGGCCGCCTGCGCCATGGCACAAAGCTTGAGGTGGCGGTGTTCGACCAGAACCGCGCCGCCCTCGACCCTGCGGCCAGCCTCTGGGAAAGCCTGACGCTTGATCCGGTGCTGGGCGTGCAGGGGCAATCCGATCAGGTGATGGTGCGCGGCCAGCCCCGGCATGTGGTCGCCTATCTCAAGGATTTCCTCTTTGACGAGGCCCAGGCACGGCAGCCGGTCTCGGCCCTGTCAGGGGGCGAGCGGGCGCGGCTGCTGCTGGCGCGGATCATGGCACGCAATTGCAACCTGCTGGTGCTGGACGAACCCACGAACGACCTCGATATCGAGACGCTGGACCTGTTGCAGGACCTGCTGTCCGACTTCGCGGGCACGGTGCTGATGGTCAGCCATGACCGTGACTTCATCGACCGCGTGGCCACCGCCACCCTTCTGATGGAGGGGGAGGGGCGCGTCACCACCTATGCCGGGGGCTGGTCCGATCTTGTAGCGCAACGCGGGGGCGTGCCGGGGCGCGGGCGCGGCCGTGCCGCCGACAGCCCGCCCCCCGTGGCCACCCCCACGCCGGAGGCACGTGCCCGAAAGGGCGGGGGTGGGCGCAAGCCCGGCCTGAGCTTTTCCGAGACGCACCGGCTGGAAAAACTGCCCGGAGAGATCGCACGCCTGGAGGAGGAGATCGGCAAGCTTTCGGCGCTTCTGTCCGACCCCGACCTCTATGCCCGCGACCCGGCCCGCTTTGACAAGGCGACCGCGGCCCTTGTGGCCCGGCAGCAGACGCTGGCCCGGGCGGAAGAGGAATGGCTGTCACTGGCCGAGCGCGCCGAGGCGGCGGGGCAGGGCGGTGCCTGAGCTTCCCCGTCGTCCACAGGACGTTTGACAAGGCCCGCACCCTCCCTACAACGAAGTCTTGGTACGCGGTAACGAGGTGACAGATGAACACGCAGCCAGCGTCGCCGGAGACGCCCCGAAACCCCTTTCCCCTGCAGCGCTGCATCGCCAGCGGAGAGGGATTGCAGGTGATCACTGCCACGGACGAGCTCTTCAATCACGTTGACGCCAACGAACCGATGTGGGCGGGAACCGGCGCGCGGAGCCTGGATCTGACGATCCCCTTCATCCGCCCCTTTGCCGCGCCACCGGCCATAAGCGCCGGCCTGTCGGGAATAGATGCCTCCCATTCAGAGAACCTCCGCTTCAACCTGTCGGTGGAAGAGGTCAGCGAGACCGCCTTCGTGCTGCGCTTCGTCACCTGGGACGACACGCATATCGCGCGGGCCTCGGCCAGCTGGACCGCGATCGGTAGGGAAGCGTTGATCCGCAAGCCCGGGGGCGGCCAGGGCGGAAGCGGCCAGGGCGGGGGCGGACAGGGCGGAAGCGGCCAGGGCGGCGGCGGCAAGGCCCAGATGCCCGGCCCGCGCAAGCTGTGACGCGCCAAGCTTGACAGGGCGGCATACCCCTGGCCAATCTTTCGCCAGGAGGGTGCCTTGCATGAATATTGTTGCGCTGGGGCTGGCCCGGAACCTGCGTGCGATGCTTGCTGTCGGTTTGCTGGCGGCGTTCCTGCCGCTTTCGGCAGCAGCCGAAATCGTTGCGCGGGTCAGCCTTGGCGCCCAGACGATGCAGGTGTTCGAGAATGGGCAATTGCTGCATGAATGGCCCGTCTCCACCGCCCGGCCGGGCAAGGTGACGCCCCGGGGCGTCTACACCGCGCAATGGCTGTCGGCCAATCACCGCTCCAGCCTGTATGACAACGCGCCCATGCCGTGGTCGATCTTCTTTCACGGACATTACGCGATCCACGGCACCGACCAGATTTCACGGCTGGGCCGGCCCGCCTCGGCGGGCTGCGTGCGGCTGCACCCCGAGAACGCGCGGCTTCTGTTCGGCATGGCGCGGGCGGCGGGGCTGGAGAACATGCGCGTCGTGATCGTGGACTAGCGCGGGCGTCCGCCCGCAGGGGGCCCGCAGGGGCGGGCGTCCGCCCGCCGGCAACCCCAAGTCTTGCGCCAGTAGCGCGGGGCTGGTCTAGTGCTTGATCAACGATACAAGAGCGGGAATCGAGCAGCCATGTCCCCCAACGATCTTCTGTCCGCCACCGAGACCTATGACGCCACCGCCATCGAGGTTCTCGAGGGCCTTGAGCCGGTGCGCAAGCGGCCCGGCATGTATATCGGGGGCACCGACGAGCGGGCGTTGCACCATCTGGCCGCCGAGGTCATGGACAATTCCATGGACGAGGCCGTGGCCGGCCACGCCAGCCGCATCGAGGTGGAGCTGAACGAGGATCTTTCGCTGACCATCCGGGACAATGGTCGTGGCATTCCTGTGGATCCGCATCCCCGTTTTCCGGGCAAGTCGGCTCTGGAGGTGATCCTGTGCACGCTGCACGCGGGGGGCAAGTTCTCGGGCAAGGCCTACGAGACATCGGGCGGCCTGCACGGGGTCGGGGCAAGCGTCGTCAACGCCCTGTCCGACCGGATGCGGGTGGAAGTGGCGCGCAATCGAACGCTGCATGCGCAATCCTTCTCGCGCGGGGTGCCCGACGGGCCCGTGGCGGTCATCGGCCCCGCGCCCAACCGTCGCGGGACCACCGTCACCTTTCATCCCGACCCGGAAATCTTTGGCGCCCACCGCTTTCGCCCCCAGCGGCTGATGCGGATGGTGCGCTCCAAGGCCTATCTGTTCTCGGGCGTGGAAATCCGGTGGCGTTGCGCGCCGTCGCTGATCACCGACGACACCCCCGCCGAGGCCGTGTTCCACTTTCCCGGGGGGCTGGCGGATTACCTGGCCGAACGCATGGGCGGAGCCGAGACCTGGGGCGGCAAGACCTTTGCCGGCAAGGTGGATTTCCCCGAGAAGTTCGGTGTCCCCGGTTCCGTGGAATGGGCGGTGGCCTGGTCGCCGGCGGTGGACGGGTTCGTGCAATCCTATTGCAACACCGTCCCCACCGGAGAGGGCGGCACCCATGAGGCGGGATTCTGGGCGGCAATCCTCAAGGGCATCCGCGCCTATGGCGAGCTGGCCAGCAACCGCAAGGCCGCCCAGATTTCCCGCGAGGACCTGGCCGCAGGCGGCTGTGCGCTGGTCTCGCTGTTCATCCGGGAGCCCGAATTCGTGGGCCAGACCAAGGATCGCCTTGCCACCGCCGATGCCGCGCGTCTGGTGGAGGGCGCGGTGCGCGACCGTTTCGATACCTGGCTCGGGGGCGATCCCAAGGCCGCAGGCGCGTTGCTGGATTATCTTGTGCTGCGGGCCGAGGAACGCCTGCGCCGCCGCGCCGAGAATGATACCGCCCGCAAGTCGGCCACCAAGAAGCTGCGACTGCCCGGCAAGCTGGGGGATTGCTCGCGCACGGGCCGCAATGGCACCGAGATCTTCATCGTTGAGGGCGACAGCGCCGGCGGTTCGGCCAAGATGGCCCGCCAGCGGGAGACGCAGG
>JAFIEC010000420.1 GCA_020832725.1 Paracoccaceae bacterium
TCATCGGAAAACACTTAAAATAAACTCCCATTGATCATTCAGCCCATTATCGATCTTGCCGCTCTCTGCGCCAAAAAAGGCATCAAACATGCAGTGCTTTCCCCAGGGTCCCGCTGTGCCCCGATCACTTTGGCCTTTTCCAGAAACCCTGAAATCCACACCAGGACCATTTCCGATGAAAGAGCAGCAGCTTTTGTGGCCTTGGGTATGGCCCAACAGCTGGAAAAACCGGTAGTATTGGTCTGCACTTCAGGCTCCGCTGCTTACAACTATGCGCCGGCCGTTGCAGAGGCTTACTTTCAACAAATCCCGCTGATTGTACTCACAGCAGACCGTCCTCCGGAATGGATAGATCAGTGGGATGGACAAACGATCCGGCAGAATGAAATCTATGGCAAACATGTAAAGGGTTTTTTTCAGTTTCCTGATGAATTTGGCCATCCTGATAAGGTATGGCATGCCAATAGGTTATCCAATGAAGCGATCAATCTGGCCAATCAATTCCCGGCAGGGCCAGTTCATATCAATATCCCGTTAAGGGAACCATTTTATCCGGAAACGGGCGAAAATTTTGAATTTACGAGGGATGTAAGGTGTATAGATCACTTTCAACCAAATGGACAAATCGCTCAGGAAAGCAAACAAAAACTGGAAAGTTTCCTGATTCATTTCAAAAAGATCCTGATTGTGGCAGGTCAACAAAGACCTGATCCCAAAATACAGGAAGCAATTGATGAAATTGCCGTGAAAGGTCTGGCAGTGGTAGTAACTGATACCATTTCCAATATGCAATCATCAGTCAGTATCAACTTACACGATCATTATATCGGTAATCCATTGATCAATGAAGACCTGGAGCCAGATCTGATCATCTCATTCGGCAAATCAATCATATCCAAAAACCTCAAACTTTTTCTAAGAAAATCCAAGGCAGTTCACTGGTACATACAGCCGGAGGGATACAGCCCGGACACTTTCCAATCCTTAACAAAAGTTATCAGCTGCCAACCCCTTTCTTTTCTGAATTTTTTTAAGGAAAAAGGGAAATCCGATATGGTCTTTGTTAAAAAATGGATGGCATTGGAAAATAAGCTCAAGGATAACCTTGATGCTATTTTGAATGATGCAGCCTTTGGAGAATATAAAGCCACTGCGGTTTGTCTCAAACACATTCCTTCCCAATCCAAACTCCATTTGGCCAACAGCATGGCTGTGAGGTATGTGAATTTTCTAGGACAAAGGAAGCAGGAAATTATCTGTAACCGAGGGACGAGTGGCATTGATGGCAGCAACAGTACAGCTGTGGGCTGTGCTTTTACCACCAAAGACCCAGTCACCATTATTACGGGAGATATGGCCTTTTTCTACGACAGGAATGCCTTTTGGCACAATTACCCCATGAATAACCTCAGAATTATCCTGCTCAATAACCATGCGGGAGGAATATTCAGGTTGATCGATGGGCCGGCCAAACAGCCTGAACTGGAAGAGTATTTTGAAACAAGACAAAGGCTTAGTGCCGGTTACCTGGCCAAAGACTTTGGCTTTGATTACCATTTGGCCAATGATGAAAGAAGTCTGGAAATGGGTTTGAAGGACTTTTACGACAAATCTATTCGTCCCAAAATACTGGAAATAGAAACCAATAGCCTCCAGAATGCAGAAACCCTAAAATGGGTAAAAGAAAAGGTTAAAACCTGTGTATTAGATAGTTAAAAAGGACATATCTTAACCATATTATAGTTTATTGTTTCTTAACCAGTATCGCTTCCAGTTCTTCTAAGGATTTATTTTTTGTCTCCGGAACCACCATAATGACAAACACTACTCCCACTGCTGCAAAAAGACCATAAATCAGAAATGTAGTGCTGCTGCCGAAGGTATCCAACTGCCAGGGGAAAAACTGCTGCACCAGGTAGCTGATCAGGGAATTGATAAACCCAACAAAAGAAATGGCTGCACCTTTGATATTGATGGGAAACAATTCAGAAAACAAAACCCACATCACAGGACCGATAGAAATGGCAAATGAAGCCACAAAACCCAAAATCCCAATCAAAATGAGTGCTGGATTCATGCTAATGGCTGCAGTGATGGCTTCAGATTCATAGGCGAGGGCAGCAGATTCTCCCAGATTATTCCTCAAAGCTTGTTTGAAACTGACATCATCAGCATAAATCACATCGCTCATTGGAGCAATTTGCTCCCTATCCAAGCCTTCAGGAAGCATTTCTATCTTATCTTCGGACAACTGATAAGTGGCCTTTCCGAATCCATAGGCGAGCAATCCCATGCACAAGGTAATCCCAATCAGACCACCTACCAGCAGGGGCTTTCTCCCCAATTTATCTATAAACAAGATTGCCAGCACGGTAAAGGCCAAATTGGTCAATCCAACCAAAATGGCCTGAATAAATGAAGCATCAGTACCTATTCCAGATTGCTCAAAAATCATGGGGGCATAAAAAAACACAGAGTTAATTCCAGTAATCTGCTGTAAAATA
>JAFIEC010000300.1 GCA_020832725.1 Paracoccaceae bacterium
GCCTATGATCACGAGATGTTCCGGCCTTTGGAGGCCGGAACCCCCGTCCCAGCCCAAAGGCGCAACCGATCATGACCGCTCCCAAAGACGTTGCCGGAACCGCCGCGCTGGCCATCTGCGAGTCGCTCCTGCTTGCGCTCAATGACCGCACCATCCTGCCCGAAAGCGAGATCGTCGGGATCCTCAAGGATGCCGCGGCCGCACACGAATTCGCCCCTCAGGGGGAAAAGGATGCGCTGAACACAGCTGTGGCCGCGCTGATCAACGGTATCCTCGAGGGCGGCAACTCGGTGCGCCGGCGCTGAGGGGCGCCCCCCCAAGGAGCCGGGATGCCCTTCCGGGTGCGCGCACGCGCGGGCCTGCACGGCAGCGCGCCTTGCTCTCGGCGCGCGATCACAGGCCACCCGTCAGGATCAGCACGATCAGGATCAGCAGAAGCACACCGATAGTGCCGCTGGGCGCATAGCCCCAGGACCGGCTGTGGCCCCAGGTGGGCAGCACTCCCAGGAGCATCAGCACGAGAACGACGATGAGGATGGTGCCGAGCATGGTGAGGTCCTTTCCGGAATCCGAGGGATAGCGACCCCGCCGCGCGAGGGTGTCGCGGCGGGGCCAACCGGCACTGGCATCAGGCCTTTCGGAAAAGACCTTTCGCCTTGCCGGATACCTTTTGGAACGCCGCGCCAGCCTGGCTCATTCTGCCTTCGGCCTCGCGGGACCTGCAGGGTCCGGGCAAGTCGGTGCTCTTCCGAGCAACCGTCCCGCCCGTCGCCGTTCCGCTCTCTCCCAAGCGCCCGAACTTCCCCCGCGTCCCGATACCCACTGTCTTGGGCCACGCCCGCCACGCCCCGAACCGGGCGGCCCGACAGACACCGTGCGTAACGGGGCCATGAATGACATTCTCACCCTATGCCGTCCGCACGGCGCTAACCTGCATCAGCACAGCGACGGCGCGGATGTCGTGCAAGTCGTTCGGCGCGCGGGGAATGCCACGTGCTACAGCACGGGCCCTCGCGCGGCATTCCGGCACCACCCCGCCCAGCCAAACACCGCCATCACGGACGCCGCATAAGCGCGAAGGCCGCGACAAACGCCGCAAGCGGCAGAAGAGGCCCCGCAGACCGGGCAAGCGTCGCGCCAAGGGCAATATCGGCCTCGGCACGCTGCCGTGCTGTGGCGGCCTGTCTCGCCCGGCGCGCCGACTGCACCCTCCCCAGCAGATGCACGGCCAGCGCGAGCGCGGCCAGCATGGCAGCGAAGACAAGGGCAGCCAGCGGAAATCCGACGGCGTCAGCAAGTGCCACCAGCCCCCCCGCAAGCAGCAGCACTGAGGCCATTGCGGCGAGGGCCGCCGTTGCCGCCACCGTTGCGGCCCGCCCCGCCGCACCACGCGCCTGTGCGCGGAGCATATCGCGAAGCGGTGCCAACAGCAGCATCGTCATGGTCCTCAGCCCTTGCGGGCGACGAGGCCGAGCAGCAGCCCAAGCCCTGCGGCGATCCCGATTGCGGCCAGGGGGTGGTCGAGCACGGCGTCCGTAGCCTTGGCGCGGGCATCCCGGCCGGACTCGCTGATCTTGCGCCCGGCGGTCTCGAGGCCATCGGACACGTCACTCCCTATGGTCGCGGTCAGCTTTGCAAGATCCGCCCGAAGGGTCTCGATCTGTGCATTGATGTCATCGGGGTTGGATGCGGCCCTGGCCGCCTTTGTTACAGTTGCGTTCATCTTTGCTCTCCGGAAGTCGGTCGATCGCCCCGGATCGTGCCGGGGCTCACATCGGCTGTGGTGGTCCGGGATCGACCCGGCGCGGTCATTCCCTGCTCGCGCGGTTCAGCGCAGCCCGAGAAGACCAAGAATGAACAGGACGATCACGACCAGCCCCACGATCCAAATAATCTGGTTCATCCAAACCTCTCCAGTTCCGTGATGGCGTCTGGCCAGTTGGCCAGACGATGACATGCTTTCGAAATGGCACCGGGACCTCGTCAGTGCCGGTGGTGGCGGGCGCGCAGGAAAGGCACGGACGGCGTCGCCGCCGTGCCGTTGGCCCTCAACGCGGTCGGACCAGCGTCGTGATCCGGCGCACGGCAACCCGACGGTTCAGGCGCTCGGCGTCCTCGGTGGCAACCCTCAGGAAGCCCTCGCCATAGCCCTGAATCACCATGTTCTCGGCAGGCACCCCGAAATACTCGCTCAGGGCCAGAGCCACCGACTCCGCCCTTCGATCGGACAGAAGGAGATTGTAGCCAGCATTGCCCACCGCATCGGTGTGGCCCTCGATCAGGAACAATTCGGTCGGGTTTTCGATGACGAGGTCCCGCATCAGCAGGCCGACCTGTCGCAACCGCTCGGCCTGCGAGGGCTGGACCGCCGCGGAATTCGTGGCGAAGGTGACGGCCTCGAGGTTGATGACCGGAGCGAGCGCGCGCACCCCGGCGTTGTCGCGCACCTGCCGCAGGCTGAAGCTGCGACCGATGTCGCGCTGCTCGGCGGCGAGCAGGGCCGCACGCAGGCTCTCGCGGTCCGACGCGTCCTGAAAGGAAATGTCCTCAAAGCTTGGGCGGGGAAGGTCCCGCAGAACCACAGGCTCGAACGGACGCGTGTCGTCGATCAGCAGGTATTCGCGCCCGTCCGGCTCGATGCGCACACGGCGCAGGGCGCGTCCGGCGGAATCCCGTACGGTGATGATCCGGGCACCATCTTCCCGGGTGACCGTGGTTCGGGTCGACCCGTCGGCGAACCGCTCGGTCCGCATCTCCGAGCCGGGCTGGCGCAGCAGCGCATCGTCATCCTTCAGCACCCGATATTGGCCATCGTCGTCGATCACGATGACCCGGTCGCCGGTATTGGACTCGACGCGCTGCCCTGCGGTCAGGACCGCGCCCACGACAGCGGCACCAAGCACGAACAGCCCTGCCTTTTCCAGATCGCTCAACCCCCGCGCTGCAGCCGGGGCGGCCACGCTGGTGCTGTCGGCTTCGGTCTGCCCGTTTTCGCGCTCAACGTCGTCGTCCTCACGGACCACGTCGCGAAACTCCTCGTCGCTCGAGCGGGTGTCGCTTTCGGTGACAATCTCGGTGACAACGTCTGCTGTCGCGTCGTACCCGTCGTCCGCCCCGGCGCCAATAGCAGCGACGGTGGCCCCGATCAGCGTATCCGCACAGACAATGGTTCCGTCACTGGCGATGACCTCGGCCAGACAATCCTCGACGATGGCGACGGGCTCGGATCCCTGGGCAGTGTCAGTGGACTCGTCCTCCGCACGCTCCTTCTCGGCTTCGGCTCTGGCTTCCAACTCCGCCTCCGCCTCGGCCTCGGCCCGGATCACCGTTTTCGCAGAAGCTTCTGTCTCGCGTGCCTCCTGCGCTCGCGCATCGGCTTCTCCTCGGCTGTCGGCGGCGTCGGCCTCTGCCTTGCCCTCCGGGTCCGCACCTTCCGCAACGTCGGCACCGTTGACGGGTTGCGCGGACCCGTCCCGGCGGCCTGCCGCGTCCGGGCGGGCCCGGGCACCGACCGCGGACGCGCTCTCTGACGACAGGAGATGCAATTCGCAGGCGAGCGCATCGAAGACCATCGCCTCGGCACAGGTCTCTTCTGGTGTGCGCCGATCAGCGCGCCCGTTGCGGTTTTCCGAGGATGCCCCACCGGCGCGCTCCGGAGGTGATGCCAATTGCGCCAGCGCCGGAAGAGGCTGCATCAGGGACACCGCGATGATTACGGCCGTCGACGATCTCAGCGAAACTGCGGTCATGTCTTCACCCTTTCCGATCCTGGATTGCACAAGAGCCACTCCGGCGCCGCCTGACGGCAGCGGAGCGATCGACCGACGCTTCCCAACTGGGCAATCCCCGCATGGAAGCGGACGTCGATTCGTGCTTGCTTCATCGAGCGATATCCTGAAGCCATGCCCGCCGGACTGATCCAGGTTTGCATGGGCATCGTCCGGGCCTGCGTCTTTCGGGCCGCAAAGACCCGAGGCGTTGCGAAACGCGACGCCGACACCGCCCATCATGCTCCGAATGCCAGTCGCATCCCGTTCGGCCTCGACTGATCGAGGTAAGTGCGCCGGGCGCGCAACCCGCCATGGTTGATCTCGTTTCAGATGCCCGGTGCTGGCCGGGATAGCGCGAAAGTCTGGCCAGCACTCCATCCCGGGCCTGCTTTCAATGGAAAGGCTTTCTCATGACACAGACAAACATCATCGGCATCGTGGTTCTGGCTGTGGGCGTGCTGCTGCTGTTCTTTGCCTGGCGGGCTTCGCAGGCACCGATGGAGCAGTTGTCGGAGGCGCTGACAGGCCGCTTCACCGACAACACGATGTGGTATCTCGTGGGCGGGATCGCCGGTGTCGTGGCCGGTGCCGGGCTGCTGTACCGCGGGTATGCCCAAAGCTGACGGGAACGAAGGGGCGGAGGCCCGCCTGTCGCCTTGGGGCGGGCAGTCTCGGTTGCCGCCCCCATGCCAGCCGGGCATCCGGGTTTGGGTGCGGTGCAGGAGCCGTTGCCCCCCGCTCTGTCCGGCTCGGCGACAAGTGGTTCCTGGCCGCTGATCGGGAAACCTGCCGGTGATCGTCCCATGACACCGCCCGAGCGGCGGCATTTGCCGCAACGCGGGATGCGATCCGGAGCGACGCTAACATTGATCAGTCCTGCTCTGCCGCTGGCGTAATATGGTCCTTCCAATCCGGCGCCTCGACACGGCGAAGCCCACAATCGGGTCCGGAGCAAGGAAGGAATGCCCATGAATACCCCCGAATGGCTGAAACCCGGACTGGTCGGCGCCCTGGTTGGCGGTATCGTTGTCGCAGTCGCCGGATTTGCCGGGGCGGGATGGATGACCACTACCGCTGCGGACCGGATGGGCCAGACGATGGCTGACCAACAGGTTGTTGCGGCCCTCGTCCCCGTCTGCATCGAGAGGGCGGGCTCCGACCCCGAAAGGGCGGCAAAGCTGGCGACCATCAGGGAACCCACGACAGCCACGCGCAGGCGTGATGCCCTGCTGGCGACGGGCTGGGCGACAATCGAGGGCAACCTGCCTGCCAGCCGCTCCCTCGCCACGGCCTGCCTCGCAGCACTCGATCAGCGCAACGGAGCGTTGCCGCGCTCCTGACGCAGATCAGCGCGCCCTGCCGAGACATCGGAATGGCCCTGCCCCGGATCAGTCGAGCGGCTGATCCGAGCCGTCCGGGTCCGGTCTCGATCGAACTTCCGGATGCCGATTTCGGCAGGCCGGACAGGCCTGGCCGCGGCGAGCGTCGTGCCCGGGCGCAATGACAAGGAAATCCGACATGCCTCTGATCAATCTGATCGTCACGCTGATCGTCGTCGGCGTGCTGCTGTGGCTGGTGAACACCTACATCCCGATGGACCGAAAGATCAAATCCATCCTGAATGTGGTCATCATCATCGCCGTCATCCTGTGGCTGCTCAGCGCCGTCGGCATTCTGGGCAACATGTCCGGAATCCGCATTGGCGGCTGAGGCTGCAGACGACCCGCCAGAAACGATCCCGCTGACGGGGCCAGTAACGCTGGCCAGCATGGCCGAAACCCGCAAGCGCCTTGGAGAGGGTCCGGATTCGGCGGTGATCGATCTTTCGGGCGTGACCGCGCTGGATACGGCGGGGGCGTGGCTTGTCGCCCGCCGCCAGCGGGCCTCGGCGGGCACGGACCAGAGCACGGGATATACCGGGGCCAGCCCCGCACAGACCCTGTTGCTTCAGACGGTGGGCGCGGCGATATCGAGGGTTCAGCCAGACGCTGCACCGCATCGCCCGCGCAAGTCCGCCGTCGACCTGCTGGTCATGCTGGGCAAGGCGGTCAGCGGCATCGCGGGCGGCCTGTGCAATGCCCTCGGCTTTCTCGGTCTTGTGGTTGCGCGGCTGGCGCGGACGGCCGCGCATCCGTCGCGACTGCGGGTGACCGCGCTTGTTCACCACATGCATCAGGCCGGGCTGAACGCGGTGCCCATCGTGGCGCTCATGGGGTTTCTGATCGGGATCGTCCTTGCCTTTCAGGGAGCGGCACAGCTGCGCCAATTCGGGGCCGAGGTGTTTGTCGTCGATCTGATCGCCATCTCCATCCTGCGCGAACTGGGCATCCTTCTGACAGCGATCATCGTGGCCGGGCGGTCAGCATCAGCCTTCACGGCCTCCATCGGTGCGATGAAGATGCGCGAGGAGATCGATGCCATGCGCGTTCTCGGGCTTGATCCGATCGAGCTGCTGGTCCTGCCACGGGTACTGGCGCTGCTCATCCTGCTGCCGGTTCTGGGCTTCATCGCCAACATGGCCGGCCTGCTCGGTGGCGGACTGATGGCCTGGACCCAGCTCGGCATCTCGCCGGGGATGTTCCGCACCCAGCTTCTGGCCAATACCGACGTCTCGCATCTGCTGATCGGCCTGTCCAAGGCACCGGTGTTTGCACTGATCATCGGCCTCGTGGGCTGCCATCAGGGGCTGCAGGTCGCGGGCAATTCCGAATCGCTGGGAAGCCGTACCTCGCGGTCGGTGGTGATGGCGATCTTCCTGGTCATCGTGGTTGATGCGCTGTTCTCGGTCTTCTTTTCGGTCTGGGGGATATGATGACCGACCTACCCGTCCTCTCGGTTCGCAACCTGACGACCCGCTTTGGTGCGGTGGTGGTGCATGACGGGCTGAACCTTGACGTGATGAGGGGCGAGGTGTTGGGCGTGGTCGGCGGTTCCGGGACCGGAAAGTCAGTATTGCTGCGCACGATTGTCGGGCTGAAGCGCCCCGTTGCCGGGCAGATCACGGCTCTGGGTACGGATGTTCTGAACGCCGATCCGGCCAGCCTGCAGGCGGTGCAGAACCGCTGGGGCGTAATGTTCCAGGACGGGGCGCTGTTCTCCTCACTCAGCGTGCGCGAGAACGTCGAGGCGCCGATGCGCGAGCGGCTGGGGATCGACGCGCCGACCCGCACCGCGCTGGCCGATCTGCGGATCGCGATGGTGGGTCTGCCCCCTGCTGCGGGCGCGCTGTTTCCGGCCGAACTCTCGGGCGGGATGCGCAAACGGGCTGGACTTGCGCGGGCATTGGCGCTGGACCCCGAGATCCTGTTTCTCGACGAGCCCACCGCCGGGCTGGACCCCATCGGGGCATCGGAGTTCGACACGCTGCTCGTCGCGTTGCAAGAGGCGCTGGGGCTGACTGTATTTCTGGTCACCCATGATCTGGACACGCTTCACGCAACCTGTGACCGGATCGCCGTGCTGGCCGCTGGCAAGGTTCTGGCCGTCGGCACCATGGCCGAGATGATGCGCGTCGATGACCCATGGGTCCATGCCTATTTCCACGGCCCCCGCGCCCATGCCGCGCAGCCGGCGGGAGGGGCAGCCTGATGGAAACGCGGGCGCGATACGTCCTTGTCGGGATATTCACCCTTGTCGGCCTCCTTGCCGCCCTGGGCTTCATCCTGTGGCTGGCCAAGGTGCAGCTTGACCGGACCTACGCGCAATTCGACATCGTCTTCGACAGCGTCGCAGGGTTGGGGCAGGCCAGCGCGGTACAATACAACGGCGTCACGGTGGGCAAGGTGTTGACGATCGCACTGGATCGCGACGACCCCGCGCTGGTGCGCGTACGGATCGAGGTCGTGGCGAGCACCCCGATCCGGGTCGACACCATGGCCACCCTTGCATCCCAGGGGGTAACCGGCGTCGCGTTCGTGGCACTGGAGGGAGGCAGCGCAGATTCTCCGCGGCTGCAGGTGATCGCACCGGCCGTCGTGCCGCTGATCGCCTCGAAGCCATCGGTGCTTCAGGGGCTGATCACCGGTGCGCCTGATCTGCTGTCCGAGGCGATCTTGCTGATACGCGACATTCGCGCCTTTACCACGCCGGACAACGAGGCAGCTATCGCGGGGATTCTGAGAAATGTCGAAAGCGCGACCGCCCGGATCGATGCCATGGCAACCCATGCCGAAGCAACCTTTGCGCGCGCTGACGCCGCCCTCGCCGAAGCGGAGGCCGCGTTCGCCACCGTCAACGCACTCGTCACCAGTGACATTCCCGCGCTCCTGAGCGGCATGCAGACCGCTATCGACAGCTTCGGCCAAGCGGCCTCGGGGCTGGAAAATTTCTCGCGCAACGGGCTGCCGCAGTTCAAGGATTTCGCAACCGAGGCGCGCGTTCTCATCGCCAACATCGCCGCCCTGACCAGTCGGATCGGAAACGATCCCGCCCGCTTTCTTCTGGGCACGCAGACCCCGGAATACAGGAGATGATACCATGCTGCTGTTTCGTTCCGCAGTGGTTTTCCTTGCCCTGTCGCTCGTGCCCGGATGTGGCGCCCTGAGCGCTGTCAGTGACGCCTCGGAGCGCAAGGACGCCTATACTCTGTCTCCCGCGACCCGGGCCGAGGGTGAGGGGGCGTTCGCGGCGCCCGGCTTTCGGCATGTGGTTGTCGAGCGGCCGACTTCGGCCGGCGCGTTGGCAACTGACCGCATCCTGATCAAGCCGATCCCGGTTCAGGCGCAGTATCTGCCCGATGGTCGCTGGTCCGAACCCGCCCCGGAACTGGTGCAGACCCTGCTGGTCGCATCCTTCCAGAACCTCGGCGGCTTCCTTCTGGTTGGCCGGACCGGGGCGGGGCTGCAGCCCGACTACACGCTGATGACCGAAATCCAGGCGTTTCAGGCCGAACCCTCGGGCGTATCCTCCGTCCCGCTGACCATCCGGACAGAGGCCATGATGACCGTGATCCGCGAATCCGACAGGCGCATTGTCGCCTCGCGCCGCTTCGCGGCGTCGGCAATCGTGGCATCGGACGATACCCTGACCGTGGTCAGCGGCTTCGACAGCGCGATGCAGACACTGCTGCGCGATGTCGTCATATG
>JAFIEC010000317.1 GCA_020832725.1 Paracoccaceae bacterium
AAGGCTGATCTCGCCCGGCCCGGCCCCGCGCCCGCCCCCCACAACGGCGGCCATCGAGGCGGTGTGATGGGGGGTGCGGAACGGGCGCTGGCGGGAGATGCCGCCCTCGTCCAGTAGGCCCGCGAGCGAGTGGATCATCGAGGTCTCCAGCGCCTCGGCTGCGGACAGGGGCGGCAGCAGGCCCGGCAGACGGGCGGCCAGCATCGACTTTCCCGATCCGGGGCTGCCCGACATCAGCAGATGGTGCCGCCCTGCGGCCGCGATCTCCAGCGCGCGCTTGGCGCGCTCCTGTCCCTTGACGTCGCGCAGGTCCCGGTGCGGGGAGGTCGGAGCCGAGGCCTCGCCCGGGTCGCGGCGGGCAGAACCTGCTGGCCGGTGAAATGGCGAATGCAGTCGTGCAGGGTTGCCGGCGCGATCACCTGTGCCGCGCCCACCCAGGCGGCCTCGGCCCCGCAGGCGGCAGGGCAGACAAGGGTGCATTCGGCCTCCGCCGCCGCGAGGGCCGCCGGCAGGGCGCCGGCGACCGGCACCAGCGCGCCATCGAGGGACAATTCCCCCAGCGAGACGGTGCGGGCAACCTCGCTTTCGGGGAGCGCACCGATGGCGGCCAGAAGGGCGAGCGCGATGGGCAGGTCGAAATGCGAGCCTTCCTTTGGCAGATCGGCGGGTGAGAGGTTGATCGACACCCGCCGGGAGGGCAGCGCCACCGACAGGGCGGTGAGCGCGGCGCGCACGCGCTCGCGCGCCTCGGAGACGGCCTTGTCGGGCAGGCCCACCACGCTGAAGGCGGCTACGCCGGGGGTGATGGCGCATTGCACCTCGACGAGACGGGCCTCCCCCCCCTCGAAGGCCACCGTATAGGCCCGTGCCACCATGCATGCCCCCTCGCAGATGGTTAACGGCTAGGGCCAAGTGGTTAACGGGCGGTAAAGCGCCGTCGGCCGGGACCTGCAGGCGACGACGACCGCCCCGGGCGGACGGACGGATCACCTGTTCTCAGGGGGTGAGGTTGATTGCGACCATCTCCCAGCCATCCGGGCCAAGATCGAAACGCGAGAGCGACAGCGGCTCCAGTTGCTTGCCCAGCACCTCTTGCGCACTGACGCCGCGCGCGCGGCGGTATTGCGACAGGATCACCCCGAGGTGGGCCACGGCCAGCACGTCGCGCCCGGGATGGGCGCGGGTCACATCATCGACAAAGGCGCTGACGCGCGCCTCCATGCGGTTCCAGCTTTCGCCGCCGGGGGGGGCGACATCGCCCGGCTCGGTCCAGAAGGCGCGGGCGGTCTCGGGGTCGCGTGCCTCGATCTGGGAAAAGGTCAGCCCCTCCCATTCCCCGAAATGGATTTCCCGCAATGCCTTGGTCGCGGGCAGGCGCGGACGCCCGTCGGCGAGGGCATCGGCGGTCGCGGTGGCGCGCACGAGATCGGATGAGACGACCAGGGCGTCGGACGGAAGGCTTAGCGCAAGGCGGTTGATCCGGGTGATGTCGGACAGATCGGCGGGCAGGTCGGTCCATCCGGCAAAGCCGCGCGCATGTGTCGGGCCGTGGCGCACCCACCACCAGCGGCTCATGTGCTCGCCTCCGGCAGCGTGCCCTTCAGCACCAGCGGAAGCCCCGCGACCACCTGCAGGACAAGCCCCGCCCGGGCGGCGAGGCGCTGATTGAGCCGCCCCTGCGCATCGCGGAAGGCCCGTCCAAGCGGCGTCGCGGGCACAATGCCCTGCCCGACTTCGTTGGAGACGATGACCACGGGACAGGGGCAATTGTCGAGCCCGGCCTCCAGCAGGTCGGCGCTTGTCTCCCAGTCGTGATTTGCAAGGATCACGTTGGAGAGCCACAATGTCGCACAATCGAGCAGCACAATCTGAGAGGGTCCGCGGGCGCGCAGTACCTCCCAGGGGGCAAGTGGCTCTTCGAAGGTAACCCAGTCCGGGCCACGCTCCTGACGGTGGCGCGTGATCCTGTCGGACATCTCGGCGTCGAAGGCCTGCGCCGTGGCAAGATAGACCCTCTGGCGGCCGTCGATGCAGACCAGCCCTTCGGCAAAACGGCTCTTGCCAGCGGCGGCACCGCCGATCACGAGCGTGAGAGAGGGAAGCATTGGCGGCCTGTCGAGTGATCCGTGTGCGGCAGTGCGGCGTAAAAGGATTGTGTCAGGAAAGCATAAACAGAATCCAGATAGGGGGAAAGCGACATGACACTCGATGCAAGGATCGACACCAACATGTCCCGACGGGCGATGAAGGCCGAATTGCTCGATGCCGAGACCGAGCGCGCGCTGGCCTATGCCTGGCGTGACCAGCGCGACGAGGCGGCCCTGCACCGGCTGGTCACGGCCTACATGCGGCTGGCGATCTCCATGGCCGCCAAGTTCAAGCGCTATGGCGCTCCCATGAACGACCTCATCCAGGAGGCGGGCCTGGGCCTCATGAAGGCAGCCGACAAGTTCGACCCGGATCGCGGCGTGCGGTTCTCCACCTATGCCGTGTGGTGGATCAAGGCCTCGATCCAGGATTATGTGATGCGGAACTGGTCGATGGTCCGCACCGGATCCACGTCCAGCCAGAAGTCGCTGTTCTTCAACATGCGGCGCGTACAGGCCCAGATCGAGCGCGAGGCCGCAGCACTGGGCGAACGCCTTGATGGCCATCAGGTGCGCCAGCGCATCGCGCAGGAAGTGGGCGTGCCGATCGCCGATGTCGAAATGATGGATGGCCGTCTCTCGGGCTCCGACTTCTCGCTCAATGCGACCCAGTCCAGCGACGAGGACGGTCGCGAATGGATGGACACGATCGAGGATGATGGCCCACAGGCCGCCGAGATGGTGGAACAGGTCCGCGACCGCAGCCGCCTGCGCGAATGGATCGTGGAGGCCATGGGCGAACTGAACCCGAGAGAGCGCTTTATCGTGACCGAACGCAAGCTGCGCGAGGAGCCGCGGACATTGGAGAGCCTTGGCCAGGAGCTGAACCTGTCGAAGGAGCGTGTCCGCCAACTGGAGGCTGCGGCCTTTGGCAAGCTGCGCCGCTCTCTGGAGGGCAGGTCGCGCGAGGTGCGCAGCCTTCTCGACGCCTGAGGGCGGGTCATTCACCGGCGGCGCGGGTCATTGCGCCGCCGGCACAGGCGGCATATCCTTGGTCCAAAGGGGGGGGCTCGGGATGAATGCGCACGGATCGGCCCGGCGGGCCGCCTACGATCGCCGATGAGGGGGGCCCTGCTTCGCACCATGCGACTGGACGGGTCCGACCCGTCGGTACCGCTGCCCGGATATGAAACACCCTGGGCCGCAGGGGCTGATCTGCGGGCCAATCTTCCCGAAGAATTGCGCCCGACGGGCCTGACACTCCCGCCGGGGGAACGCTGTCTGGTTCCCACGGGCATCGCGGTGGAGATCCCCCCGGGCTTCGAGGGCCAGATCCGCCCCCGCTCCGGCCTGGCGATGAAACATGGCGTGACGGTGCTGAACGCACCCGGCACGGTGGATTGCGACTATCGCGGAGAGTTGGGGGTTCTGCTTGTCAATTTCGGGGCCAGCGCGTTCCGGATCGAGCATGGGGCACGGATCGCGCAGATCGTGCTCGCGCCCGTGGTGCGCTGCGAGGTTCAGGAAGTGAGTGCCCTGACCTCCACGTCGCGAGGCGGCGGCGGCTTCGGGTCGACGGGCGAGTTCTGATGTTCGGGGTGCTGCTGATCGCAGCCGCCTTCTGGTGGCTCGGGCACCTGATGGGTGCGTCGCGGGCTTCGCGCGGCGTGGTGCTGGGGGTTCTGTTCGGCGGCGTACTTCTGGCGCAGGTGGTACTGCCCCCCGGCAATGCCCTGCGCGAGGCCACGGGGGGCTCTCTGGAGAACTGGCTGGTGCTTGCAGGAGCGGCGGCGCTGTTTCTCGTGTATCGTTCGGGTATCGGCTGGTTGCGCCGCCGCAATCTGCAAGAGGCGGTCGCCGCATCCGGGGCGGGGCGCGCGTCCGACAAGCCGATGGGCGATGTGGAGCTGGAGCGCTATGCGCGCCATATCGTGCTGCGCGAGATCGGGGGGCCGGGGCAGGCCGCGCTGCGCCGGGCGCGAGTGCTGGTGGTGGGCGCGGGCGGGCTGGGGTCTCCCGCGCTGCTGTATCTGGCGGCGGCCGGGGTCGGCACGATCGGCGTGATCGATGACGACGCGGTCAGCCTGTCGAACCTGCAGCGGCAGGTTCTGCATACCGATACGCGGCTGGGCATGCCCAAGGTGTTTTCCGCCGAGGAGGGCCTGCGCGCGCTCAACCCCCATGTGGCTGTCCGGCCCTATCATCGTCGGCTGACACCCGAGATCGCGGCAGAGATGTTCTCTGAATATGATCTCGTACTCGACGGGTCGGACAATTTCGCCACACGCGCCCTGGTCAATGCGGCTGCGGTGGCGGCGGGTTTGCCGCTTGTCTCGGGCGGGATCGCGCAATGGGAGGGGCAGCTTGCCGTGTTCGACCCTGCCCGGGGCGGGCCGTGCCATGCCTGCATCTTTCCCGACCCCCCCGCCCCCGGTCTTGCGCCCGACTGTGCCGAAGCGGGCGTGGTGGGTGCCCTGCCGGGTGTCCTGGGGGCGATGATGGCCCTTGAGGCGATCAAGCTGATCACCGGCGCAGGTGCGCCCCTGCGCGGGCGGATGCTCGTGCATGATGGGTTGTGGGGCGAGAGCCGCACCATCGCCATGACCGCCCGCCACGATTGTGCCGTCTGCCAGGGCAGGGGGATGACCGGACGCGCGGGCGCACCCGGTGTGGCCGCCGCCCTCTGAGACCTCAGAGCATGCCGGGAAGAACCTGATCCGGCGGGCGGTGGCCGTCGGCGAAAGTCTTGATGTTGATGATGACCTTCTCGCCCATCTCGATCCGCCCCTCCGTCGTGGCCGAACCCATGTGCGGAAGCAGCATCACATTGTCGAGCCCGCGCAGGCGCGGATTGACCTCGTGGCCATGTTCGAACACGTCGAGGCCCGCCCCCGCGATCTCTCCGGCGCGCAGCATTCGGGTCAGCGCGTTCTCGTCGATGACCTCTCCGCGGGAGGTGTTGACGACAACGGCCGAGGGCTTCATCAGCTTCAGCCGCCGGGCGTTCATGAGGTGAAACGTCGCCGGCGTGTGGGGGCAGTTGATCGACAGGATATCCATCCGCGCCACCATCTGGTCGAGGCTCTCCCACCAGGTGGCTTCAAGCTCGCTCTCGACTCCGGGATGAACGCGGCGGCGGTTATGGTAGTGGATCTGCATGCCGCAGGCGCGCGCCCGGCGCGCAACGGCCGTGCCCACGCGCCCCATGCCGAGAATGCCCAGCCGCTTGCCCGTGACCCGCGTGCCCAGAAGCGCGGTGGGCGACCAGCCCTCCCACTTGCCCTTCTGCATGAGATTGGAGCCCTCGCGGAACCGGCGCATCACCGTCAGGATCAGCGCCATGGTCATGTCGGCGGTGTCGTCGGCCAGCACGCCGGGCGTGTTGGAGACAAGGATGCCCCGCTGGCGGGCGGTGGAGACGTCGATATGGTCGAATCCCGCGCCGTAATTTGCGATCAGTTTCAGCTTTTCCCCCGCCTGGGCGATGAGGGCCGCGTCGATCGTGTCGGTGATGGTGGGCACCAGAACATCCGCCCCCCGCATCGCCGTGGCCAGCTCGGCCCGGCTCATCGGGGTGTCGTCATCGCGCAGGGAGACGTCGAAGAGTTCCTTCATCCGGGTTTCCACCGGCTCGGGCAACCGTCGCGTCACGACAACACTCAGCCTCTGCTGCGGCATATCCCCCCCGTGGCGCTGGATTTTCCTTCTCCCGGATGACAAACTGACGGCTAAGGGGCAGGCGTGCAAGCCAAGAATGGCCCCGCGAGGCAGGACAGTGGGGCCAATCGGCCCCCCGGGCAGACGGGGCGGACCACATGATCACGCATCGCCTTATCGGGCGCAGGGCGTTCCTTGGCGCAGGCTTGGCATTTCTGGGAACGGGGGGCGGTGCCCCCTTTGCGCAGGCCGCAGAGGTCTTGCGCGGGCCCGTCACCAACCTTCCTGTTCCGCGTTATGTCTCGATGAAGGCCGAGCGGGGAAATGTCCGCCGCGGCCCATCACAGACCCACCGGGTGGACTGGGTGTTCACCCAGCGGAACATGCCGCTGCGCATCACGGCAGAGTTCCAGCACTGGCGGCGCGTGCAGGACTGGGAGGGCGAGGGGGGATGGATGCACTTCTCGCTTCTGTCCGGGGTGCGCACCGTCCTCGTGGTCGAGGACTACACCCCCCTGCGCCTGCTGCCCGACACCCAGGCTGCCGCCCGCGCCTATGCCGAACACGGGGTGATCGCGCGGCTGGGCGAATGCACCGAGCAATGGTGCCGCATCTCGGTCGACGGGCGCCGGGGATGGGTGCAGAAAAGCGCCCTCTGGGGCGTCGCCCCCGAGGAGACGCGCCGCCGCTGAGTTCGTGTCAGCTTGCCGCAGCCGATATCTCGGTCGGGGTGTCGGTCTCGTCGTCCTCGCTGATGTCGGGGGCGATCATCTCGGCCACGGTCTTTGCAAGCGAGATGTGGCCAAGCAACTTGCCGCTGTCATCCACCACATTGGCACGGTTCACATCGGCGTTGGTCATGGCGCGGGCCGCTTCCTCCAGAAGCGCTGTGGGGAGCAGTGTCACGCCCGTGGTGCTTGGCGCGGGCCCCCGGCGCATGATCGTGCGCACCGTGATCACCTTGCCCCGGTTCACCTCGTGCACGAAGCTGGAGATGTAGTCGTCGGCGGGGCGCAGGACGATCTGCTCGCCGGTGCCCTGCTGAATGACCTTGCCATCGCGCAGGATCGCGATCCGGTCGCCCAGTCGCAGGGCCTCGTCGAGATCGTGGGTGATGAAGACGATGGTCTTGTGCAATTCGCCCTGCAGTTCCAGCAGGACCGACTGCATGTCCATCCTGATCAGAGGGTCGAGCGCCGAGAAGGCCTCGTCCATCAGGATGATCCCGGCATCGTTCGTCAGCGCGCGGGCAAGCCCCACGCGCTGCTGCATCCCCCCCGACAATTCCGCCGGATAGCGGTCCTCGAACCCTTCGAGGCCGACGCGGGAAAGCCATTTGGCCCCGCGTTCCTCGGCCTGTTTTCGGGGCACGCCCTGGATGCTCAGGCCGTAGATGGTGTTTTCCATCACCGTCCGGTGGGGCAGGAGCGCGAATTTCTGAAAGACCATCGCCGTCTCGTTGCGGCGAAAGTTCATCAGCTCCTGTTGCGACATGCGCGTGACATCCTGGCCGTTGAACAGGATTTCGCCGGCTGTCGGCTCGATCAGCCTGTTGATGTGGCGGATCAGGGTGGATTTGCCCGAACCCGACAGCCCCATCACAACCTGGATCTTGCCCGGAGGGATCGAGATCGAGACGTCCTGCAGCCCCAGCACATGGCCAAAGCTCTGGTTCAGCTCGTCCTTGCCCATGCCGGCTTTGACCTTGTCGATCATCGCGGCCCCGTTGGCACCGAAGATCTTCCACAGGTTCCGGATTTCTATGCCGCGTGCCTCAGCCATGCTGTGCCTCCAGGTGCTTCTGGATGCGCTTGCCGTAGGCCTGGCTTGCGCGGTCGAAAACGATGGCAATGGCGACGATCGCCAGCCCGTTCATGACACCCAGTGTGAAGAATTGGTTGTTGATGGCCTGCAGCACGGGCTGGCCCAGTCCGCGCACCCCGATCATCGAGGCCACGACCACCATCGCCAGCGACATCATGATCGTCTGGTTGACGCCCGCCATGATCGTCGGCAGGGCCAGCGGCAGTTGCACCTCGCGCATCTTCTGCCACGATGACGCGCCGAATGCGTCGGCTGCCTCCAGGACATCTCGACTTACCTGTCGTATGCCGAGGTTGGTCAGCCGGATCATGGGCGGAATGGCATAAATCACCACCGCGATGACGCCCGGCACGTTGCCCAGGCCAAAGATCATCACCACCGGGATCAGATAGACGAAACTCGGCATGGTCTGCATCATGTCGAGGACCGGTGTGATGGTGGCGTTGGCCCGTTCGGATCGCGACATCAGGATGCCGATCGGCAGGCCGAGGAATATGGCGATCAACGTGCAGACCGCGACCATGGCGATAGTGCGCATCGTGTCGGTCCACATGCCCAGATACCCGATTGCCAGCAGAGACAGCACGGTTCCCAGCGTGATCTTCCAGCTGCGCGAAAGCAGCCAGACACCGGCGGCCAGGCCGGCGAGCACGAGGATCCATGGGGAGTCGATCAGAAGTCTCTGCAGGAAATCGAGCAGGATGCGCACTGGCAGGAAGATGTCCTCCAGCGTCTCGCCATAGGCGCGTGTGAAATCCCGGAAGGCGCCATCGATCGCCACGCGCATTGCACGCAGATTCTCGCGACTCATCTCGGGAAAATTGACCAGGTCCATTCAGTGCCCTCGCTCTTGGCGGCTGTCAGCCTCTTGTGTGTCTTTCGGCAGGTCTGTCAGCGAGAGGGGGCGCCCGCGGCGCCCCCTTTCAAATCGTTTCACTGCCGTCTCAGAGCGACTCGCGCACACGCGCGACCATTTCGGCGGGCAACCATTCGGCCCAGATTTCCTCATGGTTCATGAGGAAATGGTAGGCGCCGTCCTCGTTCGTGGCCTGGTTCTCGCCCATCCATGCAAGCATGGCGTTGACCACATCGTTGCTCCACTGGCGATTCTGGACATATTCCATCGCCACCGAGGCCTCTTCGGCAAAGCGTTCGGTTACGACGGTGAACACATCCGAGCGCGGCCATTCGTTGAGCTGGGGATCGGCGCAATCCGCGATCACGGTGCAGCTGTGCCAGTGATCGGCATCATGCTCCACGCCCAGATCCAGCCGGGTCATTGGATAGCGGCCGAGGATGGCGGTGGGCGCCCAGTAATAGCCCAGCCAGCCCTGCTCGCGCAGGAAGGCACGCTCGATCGAGCCGTCGAGCCCTGCCGCAGAGCCGCTGTCCACAAGCTCGAAGCCGGTATCCTCGCCGCCCAGCGCGGCGAACTGGTTGCCGGTGATCAGCTGGCACGCCCAGCCCGAGGGGCAATTGAAGAACGCGCCCATGGAGCGGTCCTGCGCGCCGGGAAACAGGTCGGGGCGGGCAAGTGCATCCTCGATGGTCACGAGGTTTTCCTGTTCGGCGAGCCACGTGGGCACCCAGAAACCCTCGACACCACCGTCAACGAGTATTTCGCTGGCGACGATCAGGCGCCCTTCCTCGGTGGCGCGTGCAAGCGGGTCGCGCACGGCATTGACCCACAATTCGGGGGCCATGTCCGGGTCGCCCCGTTCGTTCATGGACGTGAAGGTGGGCATCGTGTCGCCGGTGACCAACTCCACTTCGCAGCCGTAGGCCGACTCGAGGATCAGCTTGTCGACCCATGCGGCCAGGCCCGCGGAGGCCCAGTTCATCTCGGCTATCGTGACGGTGCCACAATCCTCGGCCTGGGCGAGGCTTGTCCCTGCAAGAAGGGCGACAAGCGCGGCGGACGTTTTTCGGAATGCCATGATAAGCAGGTTCTCCTGTGTCATTTCAATGTATCGAAGGGAAAGCGTGCAGGGCGTCATCCGACACCCGTTCGCGCCCCCCACGCGAAAGTGAACATAACACACCCTCCCCGAAGATCAAACCGCAAGGCGGCCCGATGGGCGGGCAAGGACGTCAGCCGTCCCTGGCGGCAAGCTGGTCCCAGCATTCCAGCGCCTTTCCCGCATACATCACACCGGGGCCGCCGCTCATCTGAACGGCCATCGCCAGCACGTCGCTCAGCTCTTCTCGGGTGGCACCCGCCCGGGCCAAGGCCTCGACATGAAAGGCGATGCAGGCCTCGCAGCGCACGGCGACCGAGATGCCAAGCGCCACGAATTCCTTTTCCTTCGTCCCCAGAACCCCGCCCTCCTTCACGGCGCGCGAGAGCGCGCCAAAGCCGCGCATGGCTTCGGGAATGGCGCGGTTGAGCGCCCGCGTACGCTCGCGGGTGTCGTCGATCAGGGTGATATGGTCCATGTCAGGCTCCTTCGTGGCACAGGCCAAGCCCCTGCCACGCGCCTGATCTGGCGGCCTTGATTCGCATCAAGCCGCGGGAACGGCCCTGCGTCCGGCGAACATCAGGTTGGAGGCCGGCATCTCGTGGCGTGTCACCGTCAGCCCCGCCTCCTGCCACATGTCGCGGATCAGGGCCTCGGGCTTGTATCCCGCGCCATGTCCCTGGGCCCGCAAATGGGCATCGAACGCCGCATCGCCCGCGCTGGCATGCCCGTCGGCCCTCAGGAACGGCCCGTAGATCAGTGCCACACCGCCAGGGGCCAGAACCTCGGCCATGCCGTGCAGCGCCGCCCGCGCCTCGGCCTCGGTGATCAGGTGCAAAAGGTTCACCGCCAGCACCAGATCCACAGGTGCCCGGGTTATCCCCCATCCCGGTCGTCCGGCATCCAGCAGCGCAGCGGGGCGCAGATTGGCCGTGCCAAGATGCACGCCCCAGGCTGCGATACTCTCGAAGGTGGTGTCGTCAAGATCGGTGGGTTGCCAGGACAGCCCCGGATGCGCCCGGCAGATCGCTGCCGCATGCTGGCCCGTCCCGCTGGCCAGCTCCAGCGCCAGGCCCTGTATCGGCGCATGCAGCGCCACCACCTCAAGGATCGGCCCGAGGTTGCGTTCTGCCGCAGGGGCGATAAGGCGCACACCCTCGCGCCGCCGCGCGGCGGTGTCGGGGGAATGGGGCTGGCCGGGTTTCGTCTGCATCATGCCTCCGTCGGGATCGGGCCAAGCGTGCCGCCGCCGCCGCGATCTGTCCAGCCCGGGGCGATCATGCCGCGCTGCAAAAAATCGCTTTACAGGTTGCGCGATAGGCCACACGATATTGTGGCGGGGTCGGGTGATTTGCACGATCCATGGGCACATACCCAGCGGCTAGGG
>JAFIEC010000084.1 GCA_020832725.1 Paracoccaceae bacterium
CTATCAGATGGTGAAGGATCTCCGGACGGGGGTGGAGACATCGGACACCCAGGGTGTGCTTGACGGCGCGCTGGACCCGTTCATGGCGGCGACCCTCGCTCTCGATGTTTCAGGCAAGAGCCGCGCCGAGGCGCAGGCGGAGGCCTGAATGGCCCCCTGTCGGGAAAGGCCCCCAACGCACATGCGTGCGCCGGTCAGCTCGCCTCTCCGCCCCCCCGTCAGCGCCGCTTGACACAGGCGGCTGCGTAACCGACTCTCTGGGCGACCGCGCTGAGGGAGGACCCATGACCGAAACAACAGCCGCACCCCCGAATGCGTCAGGCACCTCGTCCGGCGCCGTCATTCGGACCGTTACTGCCGACGATGTGAAGGCCGCGCTTGCAGCGGGCTTTGCCGATTTCAAGGCCGCTCCGATGTTCGGCCTGTTCTTCTCCGCGATCTACATGCTGGGCGGAATGTCCCTCTACTTCGGGCTCCTGTCTGCGGGCCAGCTTGTCTGGTTCATCTTTATCGCCGCAGGTTTCCCGATCATCGCGCCTTTCGCCGCTGT
This sequence comes from Paracoccaceae bacterium, assembly GCA_020832725.1. Lineage (GTDB taxonomy): Bacteria > Pseudomonadota > Alphaproteobacteria > Rhodobacterales > Rhodobacteraceae > JAFIEC01. Next base: position 551 of record JAFIEC010000084.1, read on the forward strand.
CGGGCTCTACGAGGTCAGCCGTCGCCGCGAGACCGGAGAGCCCTTGCATTGGGGGCCCGTGCTTGGGGCGCTTCGCGGCAGGGGGGATGGCCAGCTGCCGGTGATGGCCGTGCTTGTGCTCATCGTGTTCGGCTTCTGGGTGATCCTTGCCCGTGGCATCTTTGCGATCTTCCTCGGTCGCTCAGGCATCGGTACCGAAACGCTGGGGATCCTGCTGTCGCTGGACGGATTGGCCATGCTGGTCGTGGGAACGCTGATCGGCGGGGCGCTGGCCTTTGCCCTCTTTGCGGTGACCCTTGTCAGCCTGCCAATGCTCCTCGACCGGGAAGTTGATTTCGTCACCGCCATCATCACCAGCCTGAGCGTTGTGCGCGAGAACCTTCAGCCGATGCTCTATTGGGCTGTGCTGATCGTCGGGCTGCTTGTGATCGGGATGATCCCGCTTTTCATCGGGCTTCTGGTGGTGTTGCCGGTGCTCGGGCATGCGACCTGGCACATCTACAGGCGAACGGTCAGTTTTCCCTGAGCGATAACGCGGCAAATGCAAAAGGCCCCGGGGCAACCCGGGGCCTTTTCGTTTTCCACGGAGCAATCAGCCTGATCGCGCCCGGTGTGTCTCAGTTGCCTGTCGGTGCCGAAGGTTTGGCCGGTGCCGCAGCAGGAGCCGAGGCCGCACGCGCGGATGCCGCCTGCGCACTGCCGGCTCCGGCCTGGCCCTTGGCACCGCCATTGGACAGCGGGTCTTCCTGACGCTGAACCGAGCCTTCGAAATGGGCACCCGATTCGATGGCGATGGTCTTGTGGATGATGTCCCCTTCGACCCGGGCGTTCGAGGTCAGGCGCACCTTGAGGCCGCGGATGCGCCCGATCACGCGGCCGTTCACCACGATGTCGTCGGCCACGATCTCGCCCTTGATGGTGGCCGTCTCGCCGACCGTCAGGAGATGCGCACGGATATCGCCCTCGACCGTGCCCTCCACCTGGATATCGCCGGTCGTCTTCAGGTTGCCCTTGATCGTAAGATCGGACGACAGCACCGAAGGCGAGGGCTTGGGCCGGGGCGCACCGCTCTCTCCGTAGGGGGGGCTGCTGGCGGGGGCCTGTGCGCTTCCGCCCTCGGGAACGGCGCGCTCTGCCTCGGCGCCGCTCTTGGGGCCGGGCTCGTTGATCCTGCTCTTAGAAAACATCTCTCGCTGCCCTGATATATGTCATCGGATTGACTGCGCGTCCGCCCACGTGGACTTCGTAGTGCAAGTGCACGCCGGTGCTGCGGCCAGTGGTCCCCATACCACCGATTCGATCCCCGCGCGAGACTCTTTGCCCGACCCGAACCGAGATGGTGTGGAGATGGGCATAGCGGGTCTCGAAGCCGAAGGAATGGCGAATGGTCACCAGGCGCCCGTATCCACCCTGCCAGCCTGCATGGGTGACCACACCGCTGGCCGTGGCAAGGATCGGCGTGCCCTGTGCAGCGGCGAGATCGATGCCTGCGTGAAGGCGCCGCCCCCCCGTCTTGGGATCGCGGCGATAGCCGAAGCCCGAGGTGAAGCGATGCGCAGCGCGTACCGGATAGCCAAAGGGCGCGCCCTCGGCGGCAAGCCGATAGAGGTTCACCTGATCGAGCTTGACCAGTACCTCATTGGCCCGCTGCGTCATCGGGTCCTCGGGCTCTCCGCGCGTGGAAAAGGAGAGTGGCGAGAGGGGGCCGCCCGTGCCGCTATAGGCGCGCCGGACGTCCTCCAGCAGCCGATCGGTCGAAAGCCCGACCTGTTCGAACATGCGCGCAAGCGGCTCCATCGACACGGTCGCTGCCTCTTCCAGTCGGGTAAAGACGCGTTCCGTACGCTCCTCGACAAGGCGCAGGTCCATCTCCAGTTCGACGATCCGCGCCTCCTGCTCCCGGGCCTCGCTCAGGATGGAATCGCGGGCGTCGGCGGTCAGCGAAAGCGCGTCGACCATATAGTCGAGCGTGTCCTCAAGGTCGCGCAGGCGGCCCACCTCGGTGCGGGTGCTGCCGGTCGTGGCGCGCAATTCCTCGCGGAAGGCAGTGGCATCGGCGCGGGCGCGGTCTCGTTCCCGAAGGGTGTCGCGCAGCATTCGCTGCAGCGCCTCGGTCGCCTGTTCCAGTTCGCGGCGCCGGTCTTCGGCTGAAAGCAGCGCCATCTGCTGGTCCGATACCTTTTCAAGTGCCAGCCGAAAACGCTCCTGCGCGGCGCGGGCCTCGTTCAGGCGGTTGTCGCGCTCGCGTTCCATCTGGGCCAGACGCAACTCGTATTGCTGCTGCTGCTGGGCGATGCGGGTGCGGTCGCTGTCCTTGGCCAGTGTATCGATCAGCACCGTGGCCGTGGCGAACACCGTCCACAACACCAGGGCACCACCGCCAACCAGCAGACTGAGCTGCATCCCGGAGCCGATCCGCAGGAAACGGGTTTCGGTGTCGGTACGCAGGAACAGACGCTGTTCCGGAAACCTGCGTTCCATCCACAGGTGCAGGCGTCGTCTCAGGCTTGCGACCAAGGCCACCGCTCCCAAACCGGGCGCGGGCCAAGAAGGAACCGCGCACTCGGGTGAAAGGGGTAGGCCACAAGTCCGGGGCAAGGCAACCGTTTTTCCCCGCACAGGCCTCCCGGGACGGCAGGTTGCCGCCCATCGCGCCACGGCGCGCCTCAGGCGGCGGGTTCGGCCAGCGGCCAGTAGTAATCGGGCGGCAGACCCGCCTCGGCCCGTCGAGCGGCATCGAAGGGCGGTTTCAGCGGGCCGTGGAAGTAACGCCGCACAAGGTCGTGGAACGTCTCCAGCGGGTCGATCCCCGCCCGGCCGCACAGGAAGTGGAACCACTTGGAGCCATAGGCGACATGGGCGACCTCGTCGTCATGGATCACCCGAAGCGCCGCCACCGCCTGCGCTTCTCCGGCCGTCTCGAAGGCGGCGATCATGCCCGGAGTGACATCGAGACCGCGCGCCTCCAGCACCATGGGCACC
>JAFIEC010000449.1 GCA_020832725.1 Paracoccaceae bacterium
GTGACAGTGTCGAGCGTGTCATGGTCGATGATCTGTTCATGGTCACGGCGGATGGTATCCAGCATGGGGATCAGATCGCCGGTAAAGACATTCGCGGCCTCGCTGACCAATGTGTCACGGGCGGCATCCATCGCGGCGTCATCCGGGGCGGGGTTGCCAGTGGTCTGGATGGCCAGCGCTTCGATCCGGTCGCCGTCGATGGCGTCGAATAGGTCGCGGACGATGGTTTTCAGGGGTTTCCCGGCCTTGTCGGCAATGCGGGCCTGTTCGGCGGGGCCAAGCTGCTTGTCCAGCCGCGACAGGCGGGATGCGAGCGAAGACACGGTGTCTTCGTCCGTGGCGCCCATCATCACCTCATAGGCCAAATCCTTGAACGGGATCGAGGGTTTGGTGTCGAGCGGTTGGCTAGCGGTCTTGACCGATCGCGTGACGCCCACGGCATCCACGATCACATAATGGGTTTTCGCATGGGCCGACGGGGTGACCTTTTTCAGATCATCGGGTTTGACCACACGGGTGCCACGGCCCTTCATCTGTTCGAAGTAATTGGCGGATTTCACATCCCGCATGAACAGCAGACATTCCAGCGGCTTCACATCGGTGCCGGTGGCGATCATATCCACGGTCACGGCGATGCGGGGGTAATATTCGTTCCGGAATTGTTGCAGGACGGACTTGGGATCTTCCTTGTCAGTCTTTTGGGTCTGGTTGGTGATTTTCCGGCAGAACTGATTGCTTTCCCCGAATTCCTGCCGGACGATCTGGATGATGTCATCGGCATGGCTGTCGGTTTTCGCGAAGATCAGGGTTTTGGGAACCTCGGTGCGGTTCGGGAAAATCTCGGGCAGTTTGTCGCGGAAAGCCCGGATCACGGTGCGGATCTGGTCGGGCACCATGACAGAGCGGTCGATCTGGGTGGCGGCGTAGATCAGGTCTTCGTCCTGCGCCTCCCACCGTTTTTTGCGAGTCTGGCGTTCACGTTTTTCTACCATCTGGCGGGCGGCGACCTTGCCCCCTGCGGCGGTGACCTTGGTTTCGATCAGGTAGACCTCATTGCCGACATTGACGCCATCGGCCACGGCCCGTTCATGGGTGTATTCGCTGACCACGTTTTTCTGGAAGAACCCGTAGGTGCGGGCATCGGGGGTGGCGGTCAGGCCGACCAAGAAGCTATCGAAATATTCAATGACCTGCCGCCAAAGGTTATAAATGGAGCGGTGACATTCATCGATGATGACCACATCAAAGAATTCCGGCGGGACCTTGGGGTTATAGACAACCGGCAGCGGTTCCTTGCGGCTTTGCATCCGTTCGGCGGGATGTTCGTCTTCGGCGCCTTCGGGCAGGTCTTCGCCCTTCAGGATCGAATACATGCGCTGGATGGTGGAAATGATCACCTCGGCATGGGGTGAGATGTGGGACGAGGACAGGCGCTGAACGGTGTAAAGCTCGGTGAATTTCCGGCTGTCGTCATTCGGGACATAGGCCATGAATTCCTGTTCGGCCTGTTCCCCGAGGTTCTTGGTGTCGACCAGAAACAACACACGCCGTGCGCCGGCATGTTTCAGCAGGCGGTAAACCTGCGAGATCGCGGTGAAGGTCTTGCCCGATCCTGTGGCCATCTGGACCAAGGCACGGGGGCGATCCTGTTTGAGCGAGGCTTCCAGATTGGTGATCGCGGTGATCTGGCAATCCCGCAGACCGTCGGTGATCAGGGCTGGCAGGTCTTGAATGGCTGTCCGGAAGGAGTGGGGTTGCCTCGACCATTCAAGGAGTGTCTGGGGCTGGTGAAAGGTTAACACCTCTCGCGACCGGGGCTTGGGATCACGGCAATCGGTGAAGCGGGTGATTGCGCCAGTGGCTTCGTAGATAAAGGGCAGAGGTTCGGGGTTCTTGACCCATTTGAGCTGCGCTGTGGCGTAGCTCGATGACTGCGTTTCAACCGTGGTGAGCCGTTCACCCCAGGCGTCCGGTTTCGCCTCGACCACGCCCAAGGCACGTTTGTCCGCAAACAGGGCATAGTCGGCAGGGCCGATGCTGGTCTGATACTCCCGGACAGCGATGCCGGTGCCTGCCGTGTGAGAAATCTCGGACGTTCCCTGCACGACCCACCCCGCAGCCCGCAAGCGGGCATCAATCTGATCGCGAGCGATCTGTTCCGGGGTCTGGTTGGGGTCAGGCAAGGCGTCCTCTGAATGTATAAAGATTATCCCCTATTCTTGGCGGATTACCCCTCTCTGCGCAATGGTTGAACTGGCTGATCCAAGGGGTTGTTGTTTCGTTGGACTCAATGGTCTTGCCCTCACCTCAGCTAACGTTCCTCGGTTTAAGCGAACCGTCGCGGGGAATAGGTCCGCGCCGAACGCGAGCACGATGCCCGAATGGGGTGCGTGACCGTGGGGGGCAAAATGCACCACATCCGACCCGTGAAAAAGTCAGGCCATCCCAGAACTCAAAACGATAGATCATCCGGGAAAATAAATTGGTTGTCAAAAAGAATAACAGGGCCGTAGGCTGGGGTTTCGAAAGGGGTTAAAAAGACGTTAGGCTTTTTCACCCCTTCGCCGGATAGTCATAATAAGCCCCATCTTGGGGCGGATTATGGCTAGTAGGT
>JAFIEC010000321.1 GCA_020832725.1 Paracoccaceae bacterium
GGCCTCCACCTTGCCGCCCGTGAAATCCTCGGGATGGGGCACGGTGCCGGTGATGGGGATCACGTCCTCGGGGCTGGTGCCCCATGTCACGAGCGGAGCGATATCCTCGGCGCGCAGGGTGAGCACCTTGTCGAATTGCGCGCCCTCGTCGGCAAAGAGGGTCTTCCACCAGGCCAGCGCCGCTTCCCATTGGGCGCCCTTTGGCACCCGGGGCCGGCCCATCAGATAGGCAAATGTCGTCTCGGCGGGGGCGATGAGCCCCGCCCGGGCGCCCCCCTCGATGGCCATGTTGCACACGGTCATGCGCCCCTCCATCGACAGGGAGCGGATCGCCTCGCCGCAATATTCGATGACATGGCCGGTTCCGCCTGCGGTTCCGGTGGCCCCGATGACGGCAAGGGTGATATCCTTGGCGGTCACCCCCGGCGGCAGGCTGCCGGTGATCTCCACCTTCATGTTCTTCGATTTCTTCTGGATCAGCGTCTGGGTGGCCAGCACATGCTCCACCTCGGAGGTGCCGATGCCATGGGCCAGCGCGCCGAATGCGCCATGGGTCGCGGTATGGCTGTCGCCGCAGACGATGGTCATGCCGGGCTGGGTCAGGCCCTGCTCGGGGCCGATGATATGCACGATGCCCTGCCGGATGTCATTCACGCCGATATGCTCGATCCCGAAATCCCGGGCGTTCTGCTCCAGCACCTCGACCTGCAGGCGGCTCTCGGGGTTCTCGATCCCCTGCTCGCGGCCGGTATCGGTGGGCACGTTGTGGTCGGGCACAGCGATTGCCTTTTCCGGCGCGCGCACCTTGCGGCCCGACATGCGAAGCCCCTCGAAGGCCTGCGGGCTGGTGACCTCGTGCACCAGGTGGCGGTCGATATAGATGAGCGCGGTGCCGTCCTCGGCCTCGTGGACGATATGGGCGTCCCAGATCTTGTCATAGGTTGTGCGGGGTTTGGTCATGGCGGTACTCCGGATGGGAATGAACGTGGCTGTGATGCGGCGGTCAGCCCGTCGGATGAGAGGCCAGCGCCTGGGCGTGGAACCGCCAGGGCAGGCGCGCGTGATCGTCCATGTCAAAGACCCGTATCATGCCCCGGAGATACTACCTGTGCCGCGCTCCCGCAAGCATGGGGCTGATCCGCCAGAGGGCGCCATGCGTATTTCCCGTGCAGATCTGAAAAGGACCGACGATGAGAGACCGGAATGCATGCGGGGCCATGGCGGGCGCGATGATCATCGCGTCGGCCCTGATCAAGGGAGGCGTGGCGGTGGCGGAGGAAGTGCGCGGATACAAGGGCTATGAGACGCCGGCCCATGTGGTCGAGGAACGGATAGGCGCGCTGGAAATCCGCAGCATCCGCCCGCATCTGGTCGCCGAGGTCACCGTCTCGGGCAGCCGGGACGCGGCTGCGGGAACGGGGTTCAGGGTACTGGCCGGCTACATCTTCGGAGGCAACGCGGACGGCGCGCGCATCGCCATGACAACGCCGGTGACCCAGGAACCGCAGGACGGCGGCGATCTGTGGCAGATCCGCTTTGCCCTACCCGAAGAATGGCGCAGGGAACGCCTGCCCGCGCCTGACGATACGCGCATTCGCCTCGTGGATGTTGCCGCAGAACGGCGAGTCGTGCTGGTGTTCTCCGGCAGGCCCGAGGCAACGCGCCTCGAAGAGGCGCGCGCCGCGCTGGAACAGGCGGCGGCCGAGGCGGGGCTGCGCGTCACCGGCCCACCGCTCTTTGCGTTCTACGATTCCCCCATGACCCTGCCCGCGCGACGGCGCAACGAGGTCTCCTACGCCTTGCGCTGAGGTGTCTCCTCGCGGTCGAGCCGCTGGCGCAACTCACGCAGGACAGGCAGGATCTGTCGCAGACGGTCCGGCCCGACACCGGCCACCGCGGCCTCGAGGACGGGCGTGATCGCGTCGAGGGCCGCGTCGCGCGCCGTGCGCCCGGCGGGGCTGATGCCCACGAACTTGCGTCTGCCATCATCCCAGTCGGGGCGGACATGGACATGACCCGCCCCCTCCAGCCGCGCGAGCGTGTTGGTCATCGCACCCCGCGTCACATGCAGCACATGCGCCAGTTGCGCCGGGCTGCGTTCGTGGCCGACCTGGGCGAGGTGATTGAGCACCAGGAACTGGCTCAGCTCCATCCCCCGGGGCAGGGCACGGGCCAGGCGATTGCGCAGAAGCTGGTCGGTCATGGCGATCTCGCTGAAGACCAGCGCAACCAGCGGGTCGGCCGCTCCTGCCCCGCCCGCGGACGTCATCCGGCCCCCGGCCCCGAGAACGGCCGGTCATGGGACAGCGAGGGCACACGCGCGCGCGCCGAGGCGACCTGAGAGAGGTCGATCTCGACCATGGTGATGCCGGGTGTCGTGCCGCCATCGGCGATCACCTCGCCCCAGGGGGCCACCGCCAGCGAATGGCCCCAGGTGCTGCGCGGGCGGCCCCGCCCGACGGGGTGGTCGCCGCATTGGGCGGGTGCGAGGATCCAGGCGCCTGTCTCGATCGCGCGGGCACGCAGCAACACCTCCCAATGCGCACGGCCCGTGACCGGCGAAAAGGCCGAGGGCACCGTGAGGATCTCGGCACCCGCCTGCGCCAGATTTCGGTAAAGATGGGGGAAGCGCAGATCATAGCAGACCGTCAGGCCGATCGTGCCGACCCCGGTCCGCACCAGTGATGCCCTGTCTCCGGGCGCAAAACCCGACGATTCGCGATAACTTTCGGTGGCGTCTATCTCCACGTCGAACATGTGGATCTTGTCGTATCGCGCGGCCACGGTGCCATCGGGCGCAAGCAGCAGGCTGCGGTTGACAAGCCGGTCTTCCGAGGGATCGTCGGATTTCAGCGCGAGGGACCCGGCCAGAAGCCAGATGCCCGCCCCTGCAGCCGTGTCGCGCAACGCGGCAAGGGTGGGATCATCGGCCTCACGGTGGGTCCGCTCCTGCTGGATGCGCCGGCTGGCCGAGACAATATTCGTGACCTCCGGGGTCAGGACGAACCCCGCACCGCGCGCGATCGCCTCTTTCACCAGGGCCAGCGTGCGGAGCAGGTTGGCCTGCGGGTCATCCCCCGACGTCAGCTGGATCAGCGCGGCCTGCATCGCCTAGCCTGCCAGCAGGGAATCGAGCTTGCCCGCGCGCTCCAGCGCGTGCAATTCGTCGCAGCCGCCCACGGGCTGGCCATCGATGAAGATCTGCGGAACGGTGCGCCCTCCGCCCGACCGGCTCACCATTTCGGCGCGGCGTTCAGGCGCGCGCCCGACGTCGATCTCGGTAAAGCCGACGCCCTTGCGGCGCAACAGCGCCTTGGCCGCGTGGCAAAAGCCGCAAAGCTGTGTCGTGTAGATTTCCACCGGTTTCATGGACGTGCCCCCGTGCTGACGACCCGCCACTATAGGCGATCGGACAGCCTTGGCAACGCGGGCGCGACACGGGCAAGCGCAGCCACGACCACGGGCCCGCTGCCCGCCTGCCGGCAGGCCTCGGCACAGGCGCGCAACGTGGCCCCCGTCGTCAGGACGTCATCGACGATCAGCACCGGGCGGCCCGCCACCAGCCCGGCAAAGCGCGGATCGAGCGCGATGGCGCCATCGAGGTTGCGTGCCCTCTCCTCCCGGCTCATGCCGTCCTGCACGCGTGTTCGGCGGGTGCGCCACAGAAGGTCGGGGACATGCTCCAGTCCCGCATGCCGGGCCAGCACGGCCGCCAGCAAGGCCGACTGGTTGTAGCGCCGGCGCGCCAGACGCGTGCGGTGCAGGGGGACAGGCGCCACGATCATGCCGGGCTGCAGATGCGGCCGCGCCGCGCGCCACAGCCACAGGCCAAGCGGGCGCGCCAGATCGTCGCGGTCGGCATGCTTGAGGCGGAGCACCAGGGCGCGCGCAACCCCCTGATAGAGGAGGACTGCCGCAGCCCGCTCCCATGGTGGCGGGGCGCTGGCGCAGGCATCGCACCCAGAGCAGCCAGCCTGCGGAACGGGCAGCGCGCAGCCCGGGCAGGCATGGGGCGGCACGAAGGGTGTCTCTGCCCAGCATGACCCGCACAGCGCATCGGGCTTGTCCACCGGCACACCGCAGGCGATACAGGCAGGCGGGTAGAAGCCGTCGAGCACCCTGCGCAGGAACTGCGTCACGACGAAACCCGGTGCGGGCCGCAAGCCAGCCCGCAGACCGCCCACCGACCGAACGGATGGAAAACCCCCCGCCGCCCATGACCCGAACCCTGTGCGATCGCCATGCCCTTGCCCTCCACCGCGCCCGCGCCGCCCGCGCAGGTGGCGACTGGTTCCTGCATGCCCGGGTCGCCGCCGAGATCGAGGAAAGGCTTGGGGAGGTTAACAAGTCGTTTACTGATCCTGTTCTGGTGACGGGCCAACCCGAGGCCTGGGCCGGACGCCTGCCCGAATGGCCCCGCGTGGCCGATACCCCCCTGCTCGACCTGAAGGAGGGCGCACACGATCTGGTCATTCATGCCCTGTCGCTGCACTGGGCGGACGACCCCGTGGGCCAGATCATCCAGTGCCGTCGCGCCCTTGCCCCGGACGGTCTGTTTCTGGCGGCCCTGTTCGGGGGCCAGACCCTGGCCAGCCTGCGTGCCGCACTGGCCACCGCCGAGGCAGAGCTTGCGGGCGGCCTGTCGCCGCGGGTTCTGCCGATGGCCGAAATCCGCGACCTGGGCGGATTGCTGCAGCGCTCTGGCCTCGCCCTGCCGGTTGCCGATGCGCAGGCCTTTCCCGTCCGCTACCGCGCCCTCTCCGCCCTTGTGGGCGACCTGCGGGCCATGGGCGAGACAAACGCGCTGGCCGCACGGCACCGCGCCTTTCCGCCGCGCGCCCTGTTTTCCCGCGCCGAAGCGCTCATGCGCGGAACCGGAGCGGAACACGAGAGCTTCGAGGTGATCTTCGAGGTGATCTTCCTGACCGGCTGGGCTCCGTCCCCGGACCAGCCACGCCCGCTGCGCCCCGGCTCGGCGCGCAGCCGTCTCGCCGATGCCCTTGGCGTAAGCGAGACGCCCGCAGGCGAGGCGGTGGCACCGGGATCACATTCCGGAAAGGGCCCCCCGGACGATGCGGGATGAGGAAACGCCTTGACCCCAAGGGGCCATGCGTTAGGTCTGCGCCCAGCCGGAAACCGGGATCAAGATGAGCCAGCACGCCGCACGCCCCCCTCATGCGCTCGAGGACCATCCCCCCGTTGCCATGGGCAGGATCGGTGTCCTGATCGGCAATCTGGGCACACCCGACGCGACCGACTACTGGTCGATGCGACGCTATCTGAACGAGTTCCTGTCGGATCGTCGGATCATCGATTATTCGCCGTGGTTGTGGCAGCCGCTGTTGCAACTCGTGAT
>JAFIEC010000325.1 GCA_020832725.1 Paracoccaceae bacterium
CCGCAGGAAACGAGACTGCCGATGTTCGCCATCCCCGGAACCCCACCCGTCACCCTGACCGACCGCGCCGCGCGCCACATCCTGCGCCTGATGACGCGCGAAAGCGCGCAGGGCCTGCGCATCGGCGTCAAGAAGGGCGGCTGCGCCGGCATGGAATACACCATGGAAGAGGCCAGCGAGATCGCCCCCAACGACGAGGTCGTGGAACAGGACGGCGCGCGTGTGCTGATCGCGCCGATGGCGCAGATGTTCCTTTTCGGGACCGAGATCGATTATAGAACCTCGCTGCTGGAAAGCGGCTTCCAGTTCAACAACCCCAACGTGGCCGAGGCCTGCGGCTGCGGCGAATCGATCAGCTTTCGCGAACCGGGATCCGCTGCCGCCGAATGATCCGCCCCCGGGGCGATCGGACGCCCGCGCAGTTTCCGCGCCCGGGACCACTTGCCAGGGAGTATTCCATGCGCCGCCGCATGGCCGCCGGAAACTGGAAGATGAACGGGCTGCGCGCCGATCTCGCCGAGATTGCCGCCATCGCCGCCCTGCGCCCCGATTGCGAGATGGTGCTGTGCCCGCCCGCCACGCTGATCGCCCCCGCCGCTGCGGCGCTTGGGGCCGGGGGGGCGGCGCTTGCGCTGGGCGGGCAGGATTGCGCGGCCCGGGCGTCGGGGGCCCATACCGGCGACATCTCGGCGGAGATGCTGGCCGATGCCGGTGCCAGCCATGTGATCCTTGGCCATTCCGAGCGGCGGGCCGATCATGGCGAGGGCGACAAGCTGGTGGCGGCCAAGGTGGCTGCGGCCTGGGAGGCCGGGCTGGTGGCCATCGTCTGCATCGGCGAGACCGAGGCGGAACGCGCGGCGGGCCGTACGCTGTCGGTCCTCGCGGGGCAGCTGGCACGTTCGATCCCCGATCACGCAAGGGCCGGGCATCTGGGGGTGGCCTATGAACCGGTCTGGGCCATCGGCTCGGGGCGCACGCCCTCTCCGCAAGAGGTGCAGGATGTCCACGCCGCCCTGCGCCAGGGGATCGAGACACGCTTTGGCGCCGATGTGGCGGCGGCCGTGCGGCTCCTCTATGGCGGCTCGGTCAAGCCGGAGAACGCGGCCGGGCTGATGTCGCTGCCCGATGTGGACGGGGCGCTTGTGGGCGGCGCCTCGCTGCGCGCCGAGAGCTTTGCCGCCATCGTCGCCGCCATCGACGCGGCCTGAACCGCGCCTTCGGCGCGCCTCCGGCGTGACCAACCCCGCGCGCCTCAGCCGCGACCGATCAGCGGCATCTTCGTTGGCATCACCGTCAGGAACGGCACGTTGGCCGACAGCGGCAGGCAGGCCATGTACCACACCGCCTCGGCCACATCGGCGACGGCCATCACCGGCTCGGCGCGGATGCTGCCGTCGGCCTGCCGCACGCCGAGGGGAAAGGCCGCCGCCATCTCGGTATCGGCATTGCCCACATCGATCTGGCCTGCGGCGATATCAAAGGCGCGGCCATCCAGCGCCAGCTGGCGCGTCAGCCCGGTCAGGGCGTGCTTGGTCGCCGTATAGGCCACCGCCCCGGGGCGCGGTGCCTGGGCCGCGACCGAGCCGTTGGTGATGATCCGCCCGCCGCGCGGATCCTGCGCGCGCATGGCCGCAAAGGCGGCGCGGGCCATCAGGAAGCTGCCCGTCAGGTTCACCGACACCGCGCGCTCCCAATCGGCAAGCGGGATCTCGTCGATCAGGCCCGAGGGCGGAAAGACCCCGGCATTGTTGAACAGCACATCCAGCCTGCCGAACGCGGACACATGGGCCGCGACGGACCCCGAGGCATCCTGAGGGCACGAGACATCGCCCGGCAGCACCAGCGCCCCCGCCGCACCGTCCGCACTCTCTTCCAGCGGGCCCGGGCGGCGGCCCATCAGGCCCACGCGCCAGCCCCGTTCCAGAAACAGCCGCGCCACGCCGCGCCCGATGCCCGAACCCGCCCCGGTGACCAGAAGCGTCGGCGCGCCCTCGCCCGCCATGCTCAATAGGCCTTGAAGGTCATCGTGGTCAGCGTGCGGGTGACATGGGGAACCCCGTCGATCAGGCGCTCGTTGATGTAGCGGCCCACATCCTCCCCCTCGGGGATATAGAGCTTGGCCAGCAGGTCGAACTCCCCGGAGGTGGAATAGAGCTCCGAGACGATCTCGCGGTCATAGATGGCATCGGCCGCGGCATAGGTCTTGCCGGGGGCACAGCGGATCTGGACGAAGACGCAAAGCATGATGGGCTCTCCTGTCGGGCGGGGAGAGCCTAGCCGCGCGCAGGCGCGCCCTCAAGGCGTCGCGCGCAAGTGCGCCCTCGCGGCGTCGCGCGCAGGCGTGCCCTATCCGCCCAGCGGATAGAGAGCCAGCGTCTCGTATTCCGCACCCCCGGGCAGGCGGTGCGAGGCCAGCAGCGCGAACGCCGTCGCCGTGGCCTCCGGGACCATGGCCCCCGCCGCCGCCGCAAGCGCCGCCTCCAGCCGGATCTCCTCGGCCTGCGCGCGCGGCCAGCGCGCCAGCGTCACATGGGGGACAAAGCGCCGCGATTCGGGGGCCAGCGCGGCCGCGCGCAGCGCCCGGTCCACCTTGCGCTGCAAAGCCATCAGCGCCGGCGCAGGTGCCAGCCGCATGTGCAGGCTGCGCGGCGGGTCGGTGCCGAACGCCCCCAGCCCTGCGGCCTGCAGGGGCACCGCAGGCGCCGACAGCGCCGCCAGCGCGTGATGGGCGTCTTCCAGCGCGTTGTCCGGGGTCTCGCCCAGAAAGGACAGCGTCACATGCAGCGCATCGCCCGCGACCGGGCGCGGCAGGGGCAGGCGCGCGGCAAGGGCCTCCAGCGCGCCCGCCATCGGCTCGGGCACCGGCAGCGCCACGAAGACGCGCAGTCCGCCGCCCGCCCGGGCCCGTCGGCGGCTCATGCGTCCGCCCCCTCTCCCTGCTCCTCGGCGCGCAGCCGAAGGGTGGCCGGGGCGCGGGACAGATCGGTCACCGACAGCGGTGCCGATGGCCGCGACAGCCGGTAGCGCGTGACCCACAGCAGCCGCCGCTCGGCGCGCGTGATGGCGACATAGGCCAGCCGTTTCCACAGGGGCTGCCCCGCCTCCATCCGCCCCGATCGCGCGGCGGCCCACAGGTCGGGGGCAAAGACCTGAACGCTGTCCCATTGCGAGCCCTGCGCCTTGTGGATGGTCACCGCCGCCCCGTGCAGAAAGGCAGCCCCCATGGAGGCGGCATAGGGGATGAACGGGTCTTCGTCGCCCTCGCGCTCGATCTTGACGATGGAGGCCGCCGAGACCTCGGGCTCCTCGGCACCCAGCACGTGCAGGCGCGAAAAACCCGACCGCTTGCCCGGGCCCAGATAGACCACCTGTGCCCCCTTCACGAGGCCGCGCGCCTCCAGATCGATCCGCCGCTTGCGATGCTTGAGCGGAAGCTCGATGCCGTCGCAGATCAGCGGCTCTCCGGGCAGCAGCGCATCCTCCGGGGCCTCGTGGGCGGTGCGAAAGGCGGCGATCAGCCGGATGCGGGTGGCGTTGCGCCATACCAGAACAGGCGAGCGGGCCATCAGATCGGCCTCCACCCGGCCCGCCACCAGCACGCGGTCATCCTGCGCGGCCGCAGCCTCGACCTGACGCTCGAAAGCCTCGAAGCTCAGCTCGGGATCGCCCAGCGCATGGGCCAGATCGAGGATCGGATTGCCCTCGGCCTGACGGTGAATGCGCGAGAGGCTGACGACATCTGCCTTGGGCAGCGTATCGAACACCATGCGCCCCGCCCCGGGGCTGGGGCCCACGGGAGCAAGCTGGGCCGGGTCGCCGAACAGCACCAGCGTGGGAAAGATCTCGCGCAGATCGTCAAGCTGCCGGGCGTCCAGCATCGAGGCCTCGTCCACCAGCCCGATATCAAGCCCATCCTGCCGCCGGGTCCAGCCGGTGATGAAATCCGAACCGCGCAGCCCCGCCGCCGCCAGCGCGCCCGGAATCGAGGGATGGCGGAGGTAGAAGGCCGCCGCCCGGTCCAGCGCCTCGTCGCTCAGCGCGTCGGTGGCCGGGCGCTCGGTCCGTTCTACGGCCAGCCATTGGGCGATCTTCTCCTATTGGCGGTCATAGACGGGGGTATAGAGGATGCGGTGCAGCGTGGTCGCGGGAACACCGCGCAGCCGCAGCACCGAGGCGGCCTTGTTCGTGGGGGCCAGCACCGCCAGCCGCCGCCCGTCGCGCCGGCGGCCCTGCCAGTCTCCGGTGACGATCTCCGCCCCGGCCTCGCGCAGCGCCGCGACCAGCGCCGCAAGCAGCATCGTCTTGCCCGAACCCGCCTTGCCGGTGACCGCCAGCAGCCCGCCCTCGGCCCCGTCGGATTGCGGCGCAAGGCTGCCCGACGCCAGATCGGCCCCGGTCGCCGCCAGCAGTCGCGACAGGCGGTCCCATGCCGCCAACTGATCCTCGGAGAAGTCCATTCCGTCCCCCAGCCTGTGCCCTGATCCCCCGAAAGCGCCCCCCGCGCAAGCCCGCGCCCGACGCCTGCGCCCGCATTTGGTTCCGGCGCAGAAAGACCGGCCAATGTTCGCCCGATGTTCCCGATTCCGGTTTGAGACTCGCCCCGCCGCCGCTATGTTGCCCGCGACAGGCTGGAGGGGCGGCGATGGCCGAAGCGAAGTTCATCTCGGTGCGCGGTGCGCGCGAGCACAATCTGAAGGGCGTCGATGTCGACATCCCCCGCGACCGGCTGACCGTGATCACGGGCCTGTCCGGGTCGGGCAAGGGGTCGCTGGCGTTCGACTCGAGCTATGCCGGGGGCCAGCGACGTTATGTCGAAAGCCTGTCGTCCTATGCGCGGCAGTTCCTCGACATGATGGGCAAGCCCGATGTGGACCACATCTCGGGCCTGTCGCCGGCCATCTCGATCGAGCAGAAGACGACCTCCAAGAACCCCCGCTCCACCGTTGGCACGGTGACGGAGATCTACGACTACCTGCGCCTGCTGTTCGCCCGCGCGGGCACGCCCCACAGCCCCGCCACCGGCCTGCCGATCGAGGCCCAGCAGGTGCAGGACATGGTTGATCGCACCATGGCTCTGCCCGAGGGCACGCGCGCCTATCTGCTGGCCCCCATCGTGCGCGACCGCAAGGGCGAGTATCGCAAGGAACTGCTGGAGCTGCGCAAGCAGGGCTTTCAGCGGGTCAAGATCGACGGCACCTTCCACGACCTCGAGGAGCCCCCGACGCTGGAAAAGAACATACGCCACGACATCGACGTGGTGGTGGACCGGCTGGTGATCCGCGAGGGGCTGGAGACGCGACTGGCCGATTCGCTGCGCACCGCGCTCGATCTGGCCGACGGGATCGCCATTCTCGAGACCGCGCCCGCCGATGATGGCGCCGAGCCCGAGCGGATGACCTTCTCGGAAAAGTTCGCCTGCCCCGTCTCGGGCTTTACCATCCCCGAGATCGAGCCGCGGCTGTTCTCGTTCAACGCGCCCTTCGGGGCCTGTCCCGCCTGCGACGGGCTGGGGCGGGAGTATTTCTTCGATGCGCGGCTGATCGTGCCCGACGAGAACCTGCGCCTCACCGAAGGGGCCATCGCCCCCTGGGCCAAGGGCCGCTCGCCCTATTTCATCCAGACACTCGAGGCCCTGGCACGGCATTACGGCTTTTCAGCCCGCGCCCGCTGGCGCGAGCTGCCCGACGTGGCGCGACAGGTGCTGCTGCACGGATCGGGCGCGCAGGAGATCCTGTTCCGCTATGACGAGGGGGGCCGCGTCTACGAGGTGCGCCGGGTCTTCGAGGGCGTGCTGCCCAACATGGAGCGCCGCTGGCGCGAGACCGACAGCGCCTGGGTGCGCGAGGAATTCGAGCGCTATCAGAACGAGCGGCCCTGCGGGGCCTGCCACGGCCACAGGCTCAAGCCCGAGGCGCTGGCGGTAAAGGTGGTCGGGCAGCACATCGGCGAAATCACGCGGATGTCCATCCGCGAGGCCCTTGCCTGGGTCGAGGGCGTGCCCGCAGGCCTGACCGCGCAAAAGGCCGAGATCGCCCGCGCCATCCTCAAGGAAATCCGCGAGAGGCTGGGCTTTCTGGTCAATGTCGGCCTCGACTATCTCAGCCTTGCGCGCGCTGCGGGCACGCTGTCGGGCGGGGAAAGCCAGCGCATCCGCCTGGCCAGCCAGATCGGCAGCGGGCTGACCGGCGTGCTCTACGTTCTGGACGAGCCGTCCATCGGCCTGCATCAGCGCGACAACGACCGGCTGCTGACCACGCTGCGCAACCTGCGCGATCAGGGCAATACCGTGCTGGTGGTGGAACATGACGAAGAGGCCATCCGCACCGCCGATCATGTCATCGACATCGGGCCCGGCGCGGGCGTGCATGGCGGGCGGATCGTCTCCCAGGGCACACCCGAGGAGGTGGCCGCGGATCCGGCCTCGCTGACCGGGCAATACCTGACTGGCGCGCGCGCCGTCCCCGTGCCCGCCACAAGGCGCGAGGGCAGCGGCAAGGTGCTGCGGATCGAGGGGGCCACGGGCAACAACCTGCGCGATGTGACGGTGGATTTACCGCTGGGACGCTTTGTCTGCGTCACCGGGGTGTCGGGGGGCGGCAAGTCCACCCTGACCATCGAGACCCTGTTCAAGACCGCAAGCGCCCGGCTGAACGGTGCCCGCCAGACCCCGGCCCCCTGTCGGGGGATGACGGGGCTGGAGCATCTCGACAAGGTCATCGACATCGACCAGCGCCCCATCGGCCGCACGCCACGGTCGAACCCGGCCACCTATACGGGCGCCTTCACCCCCATCCGCGACTGGTTCGCGGGCCTGCCCGAGGCGCGCGCCCGCGGCTACAAGCCGGGGCGGTTCTCGTTCAACGTCAAGGGCGGGCGCTGCGAGGCCTGTCAGGGCGACGGGGTCATCAAGATCGAGATGCACTTCCTGCCCGATGTCTATGTCACCTGCGAGACCTGCGGCGGCGCGCGCTACAACCGCGAGACGCTGGAGGTGACCTTCAAGGGAAAGTCCATCGCCGATGTCCTCGACATGACTGTCGAGGATGCGCAGGTCTTCTTCGCTGCGGTGCCCTCCATCCGCGAGAAGATGGATGCGCTGATGCGGGTTGGGCTGGGCTATGTGAAGGTGGGCCAGCAGGCCACCACCCTTTCGGGCGGCGAGGCCCAGCGGGTGAAGTTGGCCAAGGAGCTGTCGCGCCGCTCGACCGGCCGGACGCTCTATATCCTCGACGAGCCGACCACGGGGCTGCATTTCGAGGATGTGCGCAAGCTGCTCGAGGTGCTCCACGAACTGCTGGATCAGGGCAACACCGTGGTGGTGATCGAGCACAATCTCGACGTGATCAAGACCGCCGACTGGATCATCGACATCGGCCCCGAGGGGGGCGATGGCGGCGGGCGGATCGTGGCTACCGGCACGCCCGAAGAGGTGGCCGGTATCGAGGAAAGCCACACCGGCCGCTACCTGCGCCCGATGCTGGATTCCGGTCGGGTCGCGGCGCAATAGCCATGGCGCGGCCGCGTCCTCGCGGCATCGCGCCGCGCGCGCGGCTGCGCTGAAATCAGCGCTTGTCGAATGAACAGGTGTTGACGCCCAGCACCGAATACAGCCCGCAGGTTCCGAAGATCCCGGTGAGCAGCGGCACGATACCGATCAGATAGAGCCAGCGCAGGCCTGAATCCGGCGACAGGAAGAACGCGGTGATCAGGGCCAGACCGACGACGACGCGGAGGGCACGATCGATCGTGCCGACATTTTTGGCGAACATGGGCAATGCCTCCTTGGTTGCGCAGGGTCATCCTAGCGACTGCGGAGCAGATTAGCCACATCAATATATAGCTATGTCACTATGTCACGGAACGTCAGGATTTGCCGGTCCCGCCCCGCTCCTGCGCCGACAGCCACGGCAGGACCGCCGAGAAGTCACGCCCGCGCCCGCCCTCCTCCTCCACGAAGGCGGCATAGAGGGCCGCGGCCCGCGCGCCCATGGGGGTGAGCGACCCCGTCGCTTCGGCGGCCTGCTGCGACAGGCGCAGATCCTTGAGCATCAGCTCGGCGGCAAAGCCGGGGCGATAGCCGTTGTCGGCGGGCGAGGACGGCCCCACCCCCGGCGCGGGGCAATAGGTGGTCATCGACCAGGACTGCCCCGAAGAGGTGGAGACGACATCAAACAGCGCCGCGCGCGACAGGCCCAGCCTGTCGGCCAGCGCAAAGGCCTCGCAGGTGCCCAGCATGGTGATGCCGAGGATCATGTTGTTGCATATCTTCGCCGCCTGCCCGGCACCGGCCTCGCCGCAATGCACCGCCCGCGCGCCCATCACATCGAGCAGCGGCAGGACCCGGGCAAAGGCGGCCTCGCTGCCACCGACCATGAAGGTCAGGCTGCCCGCCTGCGCACCGCCCACCCCGCCGGAGACGGGCGCATCCACCGCCGCTATCCCCGCCGCAAGGGCCGCCTCTGCCACGGAACGGGCAGCCTCCACATCGACGGTGGAGCAATCCAGCAGGACCGCCCCCGGGCCCATCGCAGGCAGCACCTCGCAGGCCACCGCCCGCAGGATATCGCCATCGGGCAGCATGGTGATCACCACCTCCGCCCCCGCAGCCGCCCCGGGCGCGCTGGCCGCCATCGCCACCCCGTCGGGTGCCGGGGCGACCGGGTCGAAGCCCGCCACCGCATGGCCTGCAGCGGCCAGGTTGCGGGCCATGGGCGCGCCCATGTTGCCCAGCCCGACAAAGCCGATCCTCATGCCCCGCCCTCCCCGTGGTCCGGAAATGTCAGCTCGTCCGCGCCCAGCGGTGCCAGCATGGCTGCCACCTCGGCCCCGGTGAGGGCCATCGCATCGGCATGGCGCCAGCGGGGGCTGCGGTCCTTGTCGATGATCTGCGCACGCACCCCCTCGAGGAAATCGCCCGCCTCGGCCGCGCGCCATGTCCAGCGGAATTCCTGCGCCAGCGCGGTGCGGATATCGGGCGCGGGGCCAAGCGCGCGGATCATCCAGCCGGTGGAGGCCATCGACAACGGGCTGTTGCGCGCGCCTGCCGCACGGGCGGCCTCGGCCCAGTCGCCCGACGCAGCCGCAAGGCCCGACAGCGCGGCGCGCAGCCATTCCGCCCCGTCGCCCGCATCCCCCGTGCCCGCATAGGCCCGCCCGATCGCCCCGAGATCGTGCGCCAGCGGTCCCTCGCGGCGGGGGCGCGCGGCCTGGGCGACAAGACCCGCATCGCCCGTTGCCACCAGCTCTGCCACCAGCGCGGGCCAATCCTCTTCGGGGACGACATGGTCGGCAAAGCCTGCCAGCAGCGCGTCATCGGGGCCAAAGCGTGCACCCGTCATCCCCAGATGCAGCCCCAGCCGCCCCGGTGCCCGCGCCAGCAGCCGCGTGCCGCCCACATCCGGGATCAGGCCGATCCCGGTCTCGGGCATGGCGACCTGCGCGCTTTCGCCCAGAACGCGGTGGCTGGCATTGCCGCCGATCCCCACGCCGCCGCCCATGACAAAGCCCTGCATCAGCGCAACGATGGGCTTGGGGTATTCGTTGATCGCGGCATTCATCCGGTATTCGTCGCGGAAGAACCCGCGCCCAAGGGCGAAATCCCCGGCGCGCCCGGCATGATACATGGCCGCGATATCTCCGCCCGCACAGAAGGCGCGCGTTCCCTCGGCATCGATCAGCACCAGCGCCACCTCGGGCGCATGCCGCCATTCCTCCAGCGCGGCGGCGATCTGGCGGCACATGGCATGGCTCAGCGCATTCAGCACACCCGGCCGGGTCAGGGTGATGCGCCCTGCCCGCCCCTCGATCCGCGCGAACAGCTCGGCGCTCATGTCGCCCTCCCCCCGACCAGCTGGCGCGCCACGATCAGGCGCATGATCTCGTTCGTGCCTTCGAGGATCTGATGCACCCGCAGGTCGCGCACGATCTTCTCGATGCCGTAATCGGCCAGATATCCATAGCCGCCATGAATCTGCAGGCAGCCGTTGGCCACGTCAAAGGCCTGATCGGTCACCAGCCGTTTGGCCATGGCGCAGAATTGCGTGGCCCGCACATCGCCGCGATCGAGCATCCAGGCCGCCTGATGCAGGAAGACGCGCGAGGATTGCAGCGCGGTCTCCATGTCGGCCAGCCGGAACTGGAGGGCCTGAAACGACGCAAGGGCCTGCCCGAAGGCCTCGCGCTCGGCCATGTAGCGCAGGGTCGCGTCAAAGGCCGCCTGCGCCCCCCCCAGCGCCGCGGCCGCGATGTTCAGCCGCCCCCCGTCCAGCCCGGCCATCGCATAGCGAAAGCCCGCGCCCTCTTCGCCCAGCAGGTTCTCCTCCGGGATCTCGCAGCCATCCAGCTGCACCTGCGCTGTGGGCTGGGCGCGCCAGCCCATCTTGTCCTCGGGCGCACCGAAGGACAGCCCCGGCGTGCCGGAGGGAACGATGAAGGCCGAAATGCCCCGGGGGCCCGACCCGCCCGACCGGGCCATGACGATATAGGCATCCGAATATCCTGCCCCCGAGATGAAGGCCTTTGTCCCCGTCAGCCGCCAGCCCTGCGCGCAGCGCTCGGCCCGGGTGCGCAGCGCGGCCGCGTCCGAGCCGGAGCCCGGCTCGGTCAGGCAATAGGAGAAGACAGTCTCCATGGCGCACATGGGGGGCAGCCAGCGGGCACGGGCCTCGGCGCTGCCGAAACGGTCGATCATGCCCGCGCACATGTTGTGGATCGACAGGAAAGCGGCCACCGACGGGCAGGCCATGGCCAGCGCCTCGAAGACAAGGGCCGCCTCGAGACGGCCAAGGCCGGACCCGCCCTGCCCCTCGTCCACGGTGATGCCGCCAAGGCCCAGCGCCGCCGCCTCGGGCCACAGGTCGCACGGGATGGTGCCCGCCGCCTCCCATGCCCGCGCATGGGGCGCGATGCGGTCCTGCCCGAAGGCACGGGCCATCTCGAAGATGGCCGCCTGTTCCTCGCTGGGCGCGAAGTCCATGCTCCCTCCCTCCATGGCAGGAGGGCGCGCCCGCGCGCGCCCCGCCCGCCGTGATCAGTCCATCGCCTTGAAGTGGAACTCGCCGCCTTCCTTCAACCCGCTCGGCCAGCGCGCCGTCACCGTCTTGGTGCGGGTGTAGAACCGGAAGGCGTCGGGGCCGTGCTGGTTCAGGTCGCCGAAGCCCGATTTCTTCCAGCCCCCGAAGGTGTGATAGGCAAGTGGCACCGGGATCGGCACGTTGATGCCCACCATCCCGATATTGATGCGGCTGGCGAAGTCGCGCGCGGCGTCGCCGTCGCGGGTAAAGATCGCGGTGCCGTTGCCGTATTCGTGGTCCATCGCATAGGCCCGCGCCTCGTCGTAGGT
>JAFIEC010000342.1 GCA_020832725.1 Paracoccaceae bacterium
GTCAGGTCGCCGAATTCCAGGTTCGTATCGCCGTCCTGAACGGCTTCACCGCGCTCGGCATTCCCGTAACAGAAGCCGTGGGGTAAGTCTGTCCGGGGAAAGGGGAACCCTGACCGTCACCCGGTTTGTGCAACAGAGCCCCGAGAACCTGCCGAAAGGCTCACCGCTGCAATTCGATGTGGCCCAGTATGTACATGCAGTGCCCGGCGGCGTGATTTCCCATCTTCACCATCAGCTGCGGCAGATAGGCCTCTTCGACAGGCTCGAGGAGGTACTCGAGGAAATCGGGCGCGTGCGCTCGGAGATGGGCCATCCCATCATGGTGACACCCTTTTCGCAGTTCGTCTGTTCGCAGGCGACGCTCAATGTGATCTCCGGCGAGCGCTACAAGCAGATCTCGGACGAGATCATTTCAATGGCTCTCGGCCACTGGGGACAGGAGGCCGCAGACGACATCTCGCCCGATCTCCGCGACCGGATCCTGTCGGCTCCGCGCGCAAAGACACTGGCAGCACTCGGCCACGAGGAAACAGGTCTCGACGTGATCAGGGACCGGCTTGGGGGTTCGTCAGTGTCCGACGCGGAGTTGATCCTGCGCTACATCGCCCCTCAGGGAGAGATCGAGGCGATGCGCGCTGCAGGCCCGCACCGGGAATTTCCCACGGGCCAGAACGCCATGCTACACCTGCTGGATCAGCTTGCCGCGCGTGGGCGCTTTGATCGCATGGAGATCGAAGCCGGAACAGATCGCCTTGCCCTCGCGCGTGCTGATGGCGGAAGACGCGTGTGAACACGGGGGGCCAGCACCGCCCGCTGCAAGATGGACTTTCGGAGCATGCAGGATGAACCGTGACAATACAGGTGCCGAAACCGGGGGGCTGCGCGATCGCGGCTTTCTCGGCAGGGTCGGGTTCGGTCTGAGGCCTGCCCTCGTGGTCATCGACATGCAGAACGGCTTTACCGACGCCAAACAACCACTTGGTTCCGATCTTTCCGCGCAGATCGAGCCGATAAATACCCTGATCGACCATGCGCGCAGAGTGGAAATGCCCGTCTTCTTCACGGTCTGCAGCTACGACGGGCCGGATTTTCAGGATGCCGGCCTATGGATCAGAAAGATTGCCGGGCTCGCCTCGCTCGAGAGCGGGACAGCGAATGTCGAGATCGACGAACGGCTGTCTCGACGGCCGGGAGATGCGCTGATTGTCAAGAAATACGCCTCGTGCTTCTTTGGAACCGATTTCTCTTCGCGGCTTGCCGCACGGGGCATCGATACTCTCATCATCACCGGCTGCACCACCAGCGGATGCGTCAGGGCGACGGCAGTTGACGCCTGTCAGAACGGATTGCGCGCGATCGTGGTGCGTGAGGCCGTGGGTGATCGCGATCCCGTTACGCATGAACAGAACCTGTTCGAGCTCGACGCGAAATATGCCGATGTGATGGCCCTGTCGGACGTCGTCGATGCGCTGACGCGGGCCGGGTCAGCATAGCGAAACCGGCAGCCAATCCACCGCTCACTGCAGGCTGCAGCCCATTCGCATCAGCGCCTCAAAGACCGCCGAGGAATGCCTCGATCGCGCGGTTGAAGGCGTCAGGCTGCTCCAGATTTCCAAGGTGGCCCACACCCTCAAGGCAGACCAGCCGTGCGTTCTGCATCCGGGAAGCCATGCGCTCCATGACACGGGGCGGTGCGGATGTGTCCTCGGCGCCGGCAATCAGAAGGGCCGGACAGGTGATATCCGCCAGCGTCGCGCGGGCATCGAACTGGACCAGCGCTTCCATCGCAGCGCGATAGGTTCCGGGGCGGACGCGGGCCATGCTTGCCCGGGCGGAGGCCGTGATATCGGGCGTGGCAGCGCGCCCCACCAGGCCGGGCACGAAAGCCGCGGCCAGGGCTTCCATCGTCTCTCCCCTCTCCAGCGGGCCCAGACGTTCCGCGATGAAGGCGCGCTGAAAATCGCCGTCGGGGTTGCCGAAGGCGGGGCTCGTGGCCGAAAGGACAAGGGTGCGGACCCGTTCGGGGTGGCGGGCGACAAAGGTCTGGGCGATCATCCCGCCTATGGAATGGCCGACAAGAATGCAGTCCCCGATCCCCTCGGCGTCCAGTCCCGCCCGAAGCGCATCCGCCCAGCCGGTGAAGCCGGGTGCGTCCAGCTGCGGAGAGGCCCCATAGCCGGGCATGTCCCAGGCCAGCGCCCGAAAGCCGTGCGCCCCGAAGTGGGATAGCTGGGCATCAAAGCTCTCTGCCCCTCCGCCGACGCCATGCAGGAAGACGATCGCCTCGCCCGATCCCAGCGCCTTCCAGGCGACCATGCCGCTCATGGGTCAGGGTCCACCAGAGCGCCCTCGCGCACCACTTCCGCACCATCGAGGGTGATCGTGCAGCGGCCTACGGGCAGGTCGAAATGGCCCGCCGTATAGCGCCCGGCGAATTCGTTGGCACCGGTCGAATAAAGGAAATTGCCCGCCCAGGCGCGCTGCTCGGTGCCGTTCGTCTCGCGCTTGTCGTACATGGCAAGCGCCTCGTAGCGTGCACCCTCATTGACCCCGTAACCGACGTGAGACGTCGCATAGGCCTCGCGATCGCCCCAGGCCGCGATGTATCGGCGGAACAGCTCGGCATCCGTGCCCCGCCCCTCGATGGCGGTGACATAATCGTCCTCGATGGTCAGCACCACGGGGCTTTCCAGATAGCGCTTGAAGGTCAGGTTGATATCGCCCGCATCGAGGACAAGCCGCCCGGAGACGCTTGCAGGGCGCGGGAACGCAAGAGCGATGCCACCGGGAAAGTGCGACAGCGTACCCGGCCGGTCGGTCCAGCCATGGACGCCCACCACCACGGCCCCCTCCAGAGAGGCCGTC
>JAFIEC010000352.1 GCA_020832725.1 Paracoccaceae bacterium
GGCCGTTGTGCGGGTGGCGCCCCGGGGGGCCCCCGGCGTGGCGCGCGCCCGGCCCCCCGGGGCGGCGGGGGGGGGGGCGGGGGGGGGCGCGCGCGCGCCGCTGGTCGCGGTCGATCTGCCGTCGGGGGTCGAGACGGATTCGGGCCGTGTCCTGTGGCCGCGCGGTCATGCGCCCGTACCCGCCGCCCGCACGCTGACCTTCGAGGCGATGAAGCGCGGCCATGTTCTGGGGGCGGGTGCCGAATTGTCGGGGCCTGTGGAGGTGATCGACCTTGGCCTGGCCCCCGAGCGGGCGGCGCTGCGCGATGCTGCGGGTGCGGACTGGGCCTATCTGGTCACCGCTGCGGGGCTCGATACGGAAGGGCTGTCCAAGCGTATCGGGCAGCACAAGTATTCCCACGGTGCGGCGCTGGTCTTTGCCGGGGGTCCGGGCCGGGGCGGGGCGGCCCGGCTGGCGGCGCGGGCGGCGTTGCGGGTTGGGGCCGGGCTGGTGACCTTGGTCTGCCCGCCCGAGGCGCTGTCGGAGAATGCCGCGCGGCTCGATGCCGTGATGCTGCGCGCACCCCGGAACGAGGGCGGGCTGCGGGCGCTGCTGGCCGATGCGCGGCTGGGCGCGCTTGCAGCGGGCCCCGGCCTTGGATTGGTGCGGGCGCGTCGTCTGGTGCCGCTGCTGCTGGCGCGGGGCCTGCCGCTGGTGCTGGATGCCGATGCGCTCTCGGCCTTTGCCGCAGAACCCGGGCGTCTGTTTGCCCGGCTTCACCGGAATGTCGTGCTGACGCCGCATGGCGGCGAATTCGCGCGACTGTTCCCCGACATCGCCGCACGGGCGGGGCAGGGGGCGCTTTCGGCGATCGAGGCCGCGCAGGAGGCCGCGGGGCGCTGCGGGGCGGTGGTTCTGCTCAAGGGGGCGGCCAGCGTGATCGCGGCTCCGGGGCGGCCTGCGCAGGTTGTGGCACTGACCGGGGGCGATGCCGCGCCATGGCTTGCAACCGCAGGCTCGGGCGATGTGCTGACCGGGCTGGTGGCGGGGCTGATGGCCCGGGGCATGGCCCCGGAGGCGGCGGCGGCCACAGGGGCGTGGCTGCATGGTGCGGCGGCGCGGGCGGTGGGGCCGGGCCTGATCGCCGAGGACCTGCCCGAGGCCCTGCCGGATGTGCTGGCGTCGCTGCTGTCGGCGTGAGGCGGCTTGTGCAGCAAATGGTTCCATCCGCCCGGCGCATCGTCTAACAGGGCCCGCAGGCGGGTGTGGCGGAATTGGCAGACGCACCGGATTTAGGTTCCGGCGCCGCAGGGCGTGGGGGTTCAAGTCCCTCCACCCGCACCAGACGACCGGCGCAATGGGGTGGCTTGGGGCGATATGGGTTGAACCGCACCGCCTCCGCACCTAAGAGACGAGTCGATTTCGCGGGCCGCCGTCGCGCGCCCGCCACTCAGCATGGGGACGTCAAATGCAGGTCACGGAGACCCTCAACGAGGGGCTGAAGCGCGGCTACCAGATCACTGTGAGCGCGCAGGAACTCGACGAGAAGGTCACCGCCAAGCTCCGCGAGGCCCAGCCCGACGTGCAGCTGAAGGGCTTTCGCAAGGGGAAGGTGCCGCTGACGATGCTGCGCAAGCAGTTCGGGCGGCAGGTGATGGGCGAGGCGATGCAGGAGAGCATCGACGGCGCCATGCGCGAGCATTTCGAGACGACGGGCGACCGTCCCGCGCTCCAGCCCGAAATCCGCATGACCAACGATGACTGGAAAGAGGGCCAGGACATCGAGGTCGCGGTTTCCTACGAATGCCTGCCCGAGATGCCCGATCTGGACTTCAAGGCCATCTCGCTGGAGCGGCTGGTGGTCAAGGCCGACGAGGCCGCGGTGACCGAAGCGCTTGAGAATCTGGCCAAGAACGCCGGCTCCTTCGAGGATCGCGGCGATGGCGAGGCCGCGCAGGATGGCGATCAGGTGGTGATCGATTTCGTCGGGCGCATCGACGGCGAGGCCTTCGAGGGGGGTGCCGCAGAGGATTATCCGCTGACGCTCGGCTCGGATTCCTTCATCCCCGGCTTCGAGGCGCAGCTTGTCGGGGTCGTGGCGGGCGAGGAAAAGGCCGTCACCGTGAGTTTTCCGGCCGATTACGGCGCGGCCCATCTGGCCGGCAAGGAAGCCGTCTTCGATGTGACCGTAAAGGCGGTGAAGGCCCCGGCTGCCGCCGCGCTGGATGACGAGATGGCCAAGAGCTATGGCGCGGACTCCCTCGAGGCGCTCAAGGCCCAGGTGGTGGAGCGGCTGGAGGCCGAATATGCCGGTGCGGCGCGCCAGCTGGTCAAGCGCCGGCTGCTCGATGCGCTGGACGAGGTGCTGAGCATCGAGCTGCCAGAATCCCTGACCGAGGCCGAGGCGCGGCAGATCGCGCACCAGCTGTGGCACGAGGACCGCCCCGAGGTGGAGGGCCACGACCACGAGGACCCCGAAATCACCGACGAGCACCGCAAGCTGGCAAAGCGCCGGGTGGGGCTGGGCCTGCTGCTGGCCGAGCTGGGCCGCAAGCACGAGATTCAGGTGAGCGATTCCGAGTTCACCCAGGCGGTGATGAACGCCGCCCGGCAATACCCCGGGCAGGAGCGTCAGTTCTTTGAATTCGTGCAGCAGAACGCCGAGGTCCAGACCCAGATCCGCGCGCCCCTGTTCGAGGACAAGGTGGTTGATTTCATCCTCGAGCTGGCCGACGTGACCGAAAAGCCGGTGGACAAGGACGCCCTCAAGGAGGCGCTGGACGCGCTGGACGCCGAGGAATGAGGGCTGCGCGCACCGCCCCCGTCTGATCGGGCGCGCGGCGGCCCGTGCTGCCCGCCTTGCGGAGGGCAGGGGCGGGCACTAGAACCTATGGACATGCCGCCCATCCGGGCGGGGGGGCGCGCCGGCGGCCGGCCTTGGGGTGTGGGGGGGGGGTTTATAAAAACATGGCGCTCGCCCCCCCCGGGGGGCGCCGCGCCACCCCTTCCGGGGCGGCGCGACACCCTCCGGCAAGAGGCACGAGGCAGCACATGAAAGACCCGATCGATACCTACATGAACACGCTCGTGCCCATGGTGGTCGAGCAGACCTCCCGGGGGGAGCGGGCCTACGACATCTTCTCGCGCCTGCTCAAGGAGCGGATCATCTTCGTCTCGGGCCCGGTGCACGACGGGATGTCCACGCTTGTGGTGGCGCAGCTTCTGTTTCTCGAGGCGGAGAATCCCAAGAAGGAAATCTCCATGTATATCAACAGCCCCGGGGGCGTCGTCTCCTCGGGCCTGTCGATCTACGACACGATGCAGTATATCCGTCCCAAGGTCTCCACGCTGTGCATCGGACAGGCGGCCTCGATGGGCTCGCTGCTGCTGTGCGCGGGCAACAAGGGGATGCGCTTTGCCCTGCCGAACGCCAGGGTGATGGTGCACCAGCCTTCGGGCGGGTATCAGGGCCAGGCCGCTGATATCGCGCTGCATGCCCAGGAAATACTGGCGCTGCGCGACCGGCTGAACAGGATCTATGTGAAGAATACCGGGCAGCTCATCAAGAAGGTGGAGCAGGCGCTCGACCGCGACAATTTCATGACCGCCTAAGCCGCCCGCGACTGGGGCCTGATCGACGAAATCGTGGAATCGCGCGCCGAGGCAACGGATTAAGCCCTTTGCAAGGCCCGGGGGGCATGCTCTCCGGGCCTTGGGCATTTGGCATTGTTCCCCCTGTCAAACTGCCCTAGGATTCCGGGAATTGCGGCTCCGGGGCAGGGCCGCTCAGACGTCCCACACGGGCAAGAGACTGAGGTGAGACATGGCGGCATCGGGAAGCGGTGATTCCAAGAACACGCTGTATTGCTCGTTCTGCGGCAAGAGCCAGCACGAGGTGCGCAAGCTGATCGC
>JAFIEC010000357.1 GCA_020832725.1 Paracoccaceae bacterium
CTTGGTGACAAGGTGCCTTGCAGGCCCGTCCTCGCGGATGGTCTGGCCGTTCGACTGGCGCCGTCGCAGCATCTCGATCATCGGTCGGCCAAAGACAAAGCCGAAGAACAGCGCCGTCATGAACGCCGCCCCCGCGCGGAAGGTGATATAGCGGAAAAGGTTGAACACCCCTCCGCCATCGGAGAGTTCAGAGAGAAAGAAGAGCATCAGCGCGCGTCCTGTGCTTCGGGCTCCGCCGCTTGGCCCAGATTCCGGATGGCGTCAACCGCACGCGCCACCCGGCTGCCCTTGGACCCCTTCACCAGCACCACGTCGCCCGCATGCAGCAGGTGGCGCAGTCGCGGCAGGATGTCCTCGACCGAAGGATGGGCCTCGCCGCGGATGCGCGGGGGCAGGGCCGCATGCAGATGCGCCATGCGCGGCCCCACGCAATGGACGACCTGCAGGCCGCTCATGGCCGGGTCGCGGGCGAGGGCCGCATGCAGGGTGGCCTCGTCGGGCCCCAGCTCCAGCATGTCGCCCAGAATCGCCACGCGCCGCCCGCGTCCGGGCGCAACGCCCCCCGACCCCAACGGATGGGCGGCCAGCATCGTCAGCGCGGCCAGCATCGAGGCGGGATTGGCGTTGAAGGCGTCGTCGATCAGGTCGATCCACAGGTCGTCCACCGGATCGAGCAGGATGCGATGCCGCGCCCCCCGTCCCTCGGGCGGGGCCCAGCGTGCCAGATCGAGGGCCGCGCGCACCGCGTCGCCCCCGGCCTCATGCACGGCCGCCAGAGTGGCAAGCGCCCCCCGCGCGAAATGCGCCCCCGGCGCGCCCAGCTTGAACAGAAGCGGCCCCACCGGCGTGGCCGCGCGCAGGCTCAGCCCGTCGTGACGGGCGTGCACCTCTTCCAGCCGCCAGTCGCATCCGGGTGCCGCGCCGAAGCGGACCACCCGGGCGCCGGCCCTTTCGGCCGCAGCCAGCAGGATCGGCGTCGTGGGCAGATCCCCCGGCACCAGCGCCACCCCCCCGGGGACAAGGCCCGCGTAGATGTCGCCCTTTTCCTCGGCGATGGCCTCGATGCTGCCCAGCGCCTCCAGATGCGCAGGCGCGATGGTGGTGACCAGCGCCACATGGGGCCGGACCAGCGCTGCCAGGGGGGCGATCTCGCCGCGGGCGTTCATGCCCATCTCCACCACGGCGAATTCCGCGCCAACGGGCAGACGCGCAAGTGTCAGCGGCACGCCCCAATGGTTGTTGTGACTGGCCGCCGAGGCATGGACCGATGCCTGCCCCGCCAGCACATGGGCCAGCATCTCCTTGACCGATGTCTTGCCCACCGAGCCGGTGATGCCGATCACCCGTGCCTGTGCGCGCACCCGCCCGGCCCGCCCCAGCGCGCCAAGGCCTGCCAGCGTGTCGGGCACCACCAGAAGCGGCGCATCCTCGGCCACCCCCTCGGGCCTGCGGCTGACCAGGGCCGCCGCCGCCCCCCGGGACAGGGCCGAGGCGACGAACTCATGCCCGTCCCGCGCGGCCTCCAGCGCCACGAAGAGATCGCCCCGCCCCAGACTTCGGCTGTCGAGGGACACCCCGCCCGCAGCCCAGCCCCGCGCGCCCTCCAGCCGACCCGAGACCGCCGCCGCCGCCGCATCGGCCGTCCACAGCGGCGCGCTCATGCGCCCGATCCGTCAAGGGCCGCAACCGCGACGCTGGCCTGCTCGGCATCGTCGAAGGGAAAGACATCGCCGCCCACGATCTGGCCCGTCTCATGGCCCTTGCCCGCGATCAGCAGCGCATCGCCGGGCCCCAGCGCATCCACACCGCGCAGAATCGCCTCGGCCCTGTCCGCCACCTCGGTGGCGCCGGGACAGGCGGCCATGATCGCGGCGCGGATCGTTGCCGGGTCTTCCGAGCGGGGGTTGTCGTCGGTCACATAGATTACATCCGCCGCTTCCGCTGCCGCCTGCCCCATCAGCGGGCGCTTGCCCCGGTCGCGGTCGCCGCCCGCGCCGAAGACCACCACCAGCCGCCCCATCACATGGGGCCGCAGCGCGGCCAGCGCCGTGGACAGCGCATCGGGCGTGTGGGCGTAATCGACAAAGACCGCCGCCCCGTTGGCCCGCCGCGCCACAAGCTGCATCCGCCCTCGGACGGTGGACAGGCGCGACAGCGCGCCAAGAACCTCGGCCACCGGATCGCCGCAGGCAATGGCAAGGCCTGCAGCGGCCAGCACGTTCTGCGCCTGAAACCCACCGATCAGCTCGAGCGTGGCATGATGGGCCTGAATGCCGAAGGACAGCCGCATCTCCTGGCCGGTGGCGTGAAAGCGCTGCGCCACCAGCCGCAGTTCGGCCGCCGGTGACTGCCCATAGCCCAGCGTCGCGATCCCGCGCGCCCGGGCGATCCGCGCCATCTCGGGCCCGCGCGGGTCGTCCATGTTGATCACCGCCGTGCCTCCATCGGGCAGGACACGGGCAAAGAGGCCCGCCTTGGCGGCGAAATAGGCGTCCATGTCACCGTGATAATCCAGATGGTCGCGGCCGAAATTGGTGAAGGCCGCAGCCTTCAGCCGCACGCCGTCGAGGCGGCGCTGATCCAGCCCGTGGGAGGATGCCTCCATCGCGGCATGGGTGATCCCCGCATCCCAGAGGTCGCGCAACAGACGGTGAAGGGCGACAGGCTCGGGGGTTGTATGGGCCAGAGGGGCGGAATGGTCCCCTTCCACGCCGACGGTGCCGAAATTGACGGCGCGATGGCCGATGGCCGACCAGATCTGCCGGGTAAAGCTGGCGACCGAGGTCTTGCCGTTGGTGCCCGTGACGGCGGTTATGGTGCCGGGCTGGCGCCCGAACCATGCCGCTGCGGCCCGCGCCAGCACCATCCGGGGATCGTCGGCCACGATCAGCAGCACCTCGGGATGGGCCGCCAGCACCTCCCGGGCGATCGTGGCACCCGCGCGGTCGGTGAGCACGGCACCCGCACCCATGCGCAGGGCCTGTGGAATGAATTCGGCCCCGTGCATCCGGCTGCCCGGAAGCGCCGCGAACAGGTTGCCCAGCCGCACCTCGCGGCTATCGACGCAGAGCCCCGTCACCTGGAGCACGCCCACCGAACCCTGCGCATCGCCAGGGTCGGGCAGGTCAAGCTCGGACAGGCCCAGATCGAACAGGCTCAGACGGCGAAGGGGTTCGAAAGGCATCGGGCGGGTGTCTCCGGTTCAGTGCGACCTCTGGCTTAGCGCGGAGACGCTGCTGCGGGCAATCTCCGGCTCGATCCCCAGAAGGGGCGCGATGCGGCGGATGATCTCGCCCGCGACCGGGGCCGCCGTCCAGCCCGCAGTGCGCCGCGGCTCCGTGCCCGAGGTCTCGACCGGCTCGTCAAGCATCACCACCAGCACATAATCGGGGTCATGGGCGGGAAACGAGGTGGCGATGGTGGCGATCACCCGCTCGCGGAAATAGCCGCCCGCCGGGTTCACCTTGTCGGCGGTCCCGGTCTTGGCCCCGACCGAATAGAACGGCACCTCGGCAAAGCTGGCGGTGCCATCGGTGACGGTCCTGCGCATCATCTCGTTGATCTGAACCGATGTCGCGGGCGAAATCACGCGCCGCCCCGGGGCGGGCGGCGTCTCGCGCGACAGAAGGGTGGGCGTGACCATCGTGCCGCCGTTCACCATCGCCGCATAGGCCGTTGCCAGATGCACCGGGCTGATCGACAGGCCATGCCCGTAGGACACGGTGATGGTGGATATCTCGGACCAGCGCTGCGGCAGCAGGGGCCGGGCGCGCGCGGCCTCGGCCAGTTCCAGAGGCAGCGGCTGGAACAGGCCCAGATCCGACAGGAAGGCCTGCTGTCGGCCCGCCCCCAGTTCCAGCGCCAGCCGCGCCGTGCCCACGTTGGAGGAGCGGGCAAAGACATCCGTCACGCTGGCCTCGCGCCCCAGAGAGCGGAAATCGCGGATGGTGAAACGCCCCCATTGCATGGGCGTCTGGGTGTTCACCATGCTGTCGGGCCGCACCAGCCCCTCGTCGAGCGCCTGGGCGATGGGAAAGGTCTTGAGGGTCGAACCCAGCTCGTACAATCCCTGCACCGCGCGGTTGAACAGCGGGCTTTGCGAGGGATCGCCTGTTGTCGCCGGCCTTGGACGGTCATTGGGGTCGAAATCGGGGAGCGAGACGAGCGCCCGGATCTCTCCGGTGCGCGCATCCATCAGCACGGCGGCGGCCCCGGCCGCGTTCATCAGCCGCATTCCGCCCTCGAGCACCTGGGTGACGACCCCCTGCACGGGCAGATCCAGCGAGAGCGCGACCGGAGCGCCCATCCGGGCCGGATCGCGCAGCGCCTCGTCCAGTGCCAGCTCCACCCCCGCCACGCCGATCACCTCGGCCGAACTGACCCCCTCGGTGCCAAAGCGTGTGCCACCCAGCACATGGGACGCCAGCCTGCCGTTGGGATAGAGCCGCATCTCCCGCGCCCCGAAGGCAATCCCCGGCTCGCCGATGTCATGCACCGCCTGCACCTGCTCGGGCGACAGGCGCCGCTTGAGCCAGACAAAGCGCCGATCCCCGGTGAAATCGCGCAGAAGGCGGGCCTCGTCCAGGTCGGGAAAGATCGCCACCAGCTCCCGTGCCGTCCGCTCCGGATCGATCATCTGGGGGGGATGGGCAAAGATCGCGTTGGTCACCAGATTTGTGGCCAGCAGCGCACCATTGCGATCGGTGATGTCCGCGCGCAGGGCCGAGATGGCGGGGCCGGGCACAAAGCTTGCGCGCGGCTCGGTCCCGTCAGCCAGCGCCACCGTGCCCATGCGCAGCCCCACGGTGGCGAACAGAAGAACAAAGGCCAGACCCAGCACCAGCAGGCGCGATTCGGCCTGCATGCGGGACCGTTCGCGCAGCGCATCATTGCGCGCGCGCAGGTTTTCGCGCTCGATCGCGGCGGTGCTTTCGCCACGATCACGGGCCGACAGGATGCGCGGCAGGGGGCGCAGGGCGATCCGCTTCATGGGTAACCTCCGGTCTGCGCCGGGCCGCCCTGCCCTTCCAGCCCGTCCAGCGCGCCCGCCATCGGCCCGAAATCGGGGGACGGGGGCGGATAGGCGACCTCTTCGATTCGACCGAAATGGGCCGCACCCAGCGGCATCAGGCCCAGCCGGTCGAAATTCATCTCCACAAGGTCGCGCAGCCGGTCGGGCCGGTTGAGATAGGCCCATTCGGCGCGAAAGATGCCCAGCTGCTCGCGGGTCTGGCCGATCTCGCGCTCCAGCTGCGCCACCCGGCGCAGGGCCTGCTGGGTCTCGTGGTTCTGGCCATAGGCCCAGAAGGCCAGCGCCATGACCCCCACCGCCAGCATCACATAGACAAGGCCCTTCATCGCACCTCCCCCCGTGCCAGCCGCGGCAGGCCCAATGCCGCGGGCGCAAGCGCGGGGGCGGGCCCCTCCAGCCGCCGCGCCACGCGCAACCGGGCCGAGCGGGCGCGCGGATTGCGTGACACTTCCTCTGCATCCGCCGTGATGGCACGCCGGGTCACCCGTTCCAGAACCGGACGTGCCGCAGGCGCATCGGGGGCGTGTCTGCTGGCGCGGGGAGCCTCTCCGGCACGAGCCTGAAAGAAGCGCTTGACGATGCGATCCTCCAGCGAGTGGAAGGTGACCACCGCCAGCATGCCACCGGGCGCAAGCGCTGTCTCGGCGGCCAGAAGGCCTGCCACCAGCTCGGCCAGCTCGTCGTTCACCGCGATGCGCAGCGCCTGAAAGCTGCGGGTGGCGGGGTGGGCCTCTCCGGGCCGGGCGGGCGGCAGGGCAGCGGCGATCACCTCGGCAAGCCGCGCCGTGGTCTCGATGGGCGCTGACGACCGCGCCGCCAGGATGGCCCGCGCGATCCGGCGCGAGGCCCGCTCCTCGCCATACTGGAACAGGATGTCGGCCAGCTCGCGCTCGTCCGCGCTTGCGACGATGTCTGCCGCACTCGGGCCCTCCCCGCCCATGCGCATGTCCAGCGGGCCGTCGCGCAGGAAGGAAAAGCCGCGCTCGGCCTCGTCGATCTGCATGGAGGAAACCCCGATGTCGAGCACGACCCCCGACAGCGGCTCCGCCCCTGCGGCCCGGGCCAGCGTATCGAGCTGCGAGAACCGGCCTTCGAGCAGCACCAGACGATCAGCGTAGAGGCCCGCCCAGGCCCGCGCCCGTTCCAGCGCCTGCCGGTCGCGGTCGATGGCGATGACACGCTCCGCCCCCGCTTCCAGCAGGGCCCGCGCATAGCCCCCTGCCCCGAAGGTGCCATCCAGCCAGACGCCCGACACAGGGGCCACCGCCGCCAGAAGCGGCTCCAGCAGAACGGGAACATGGGCGCGACCGGCCTCCGCCAGCGCGGCGGCCGGATCGGGCGTCGGGCCAGGCATGTCGGCGGGCTTGCGCAAGGACCTACTCCGTTCCCACCTGCTCGAGCAGCTCCAGCGGGTCCACATCCGGGCCCAGATCCTCATACCAGCTGTCGATCTCTGCCTGATGCGACTCGAAGGCTTCAGGCTTCCATATCTGGAAGGTATCGCCGGTGGCGATGAACAGCGCCTCCTCGCCAAGGCCGATCTTCTCGCGCAGCTTCTGCGGGAGCACGAGGCGGCCTGTCGGGTCGACCTGGGTCTGGAGGGACTGGCCGTTGAACATCCGCTCAAGGATACGACGCGGCTTGGAGCCGCGGGGCAGGCGCGAGATGCGCTCGTCCACCTCGGCGATGGCCTGCATGGTGTAGCCTTCGAGGAACTGGCGACGATGGTCGCCGTAGACGACGACAAGGTTGGGCGCGAGACCATCGGTCCATTCGGGATCGCCCTCCTCGAGGACTCGGCGAAAGGCCGCGGGGATCGAGACCCGCCCCTTGCCGTCCACCTTGTGGACGCTTTCGCCTCGGAACCTGCGGACCACGCAGCGCTTCCCTTGTTTGCCGGGCATTGCCCGGTGTTCATCCAAAACGCCCCTCCGAAACGGAAAACGGCGGATTGAGCTGCTGCCGAAGCCCAATCCGCCGCCCTGTCCCGTCGTGGGCACTGTCCGGCTATGTCGCCACCTGGGGGGGGGTGTCTGCTCGCTGACACGCCGGATCTCTTCATGGATGGAAAGCGGTGCCTGTATGAAACCTCTTGGTCTTGGGGGAAGGTCTGCTGCCTCTTAATCCCGCTTCCATCGTGAGAACATATGGCCACGGCACTTCATGGAAATCAACACCGCTGTACCCCACCTCATGCCACCACCCGCCCAAAACCCCCGGAATGCTGCGCGAAACGATCCGAAACATCGCAGGTCGATCGCGCAACTTGATGTCGTAAGAGAGAAAACCACCATATCTTGTGTTTTTTGCGGCGGATTGGATTTTGCCCATGCTTTCCCCTGCGCGCCCAGCCTATGCGGGAACGAATTCAGAACATGTTCACGGATGCTCGCGGGGAGGGGCGAAAAAGTGATTCGTCGCGAGATGCGTCCCCGCAGGATCACCGGATTTCGGCGCGCGGGGGGCAGGGTCGCGGGATCACATCCCACCAAGGTGCCACCGGGCCGGCGGCACCCGAGTGTCAGGCGATACCGTCAGCCACCAGACGGGCCGCCATCTGCATATAGGCCTTCGCGGCCGGCCCCTCGCCCAGTGCCACCGGACGGCCGGCATCGCCCGCCAGACGCACATCCAGCGTCAGCGGGATCGCCCCGAGGAACGGGATGCCCAGCTCCCGGGCCTCGGCCTCGGCACCACCATGGCCGAAGATATGCTCCTCATGGCCGCATTTGGGGCAGACATAGGTGGACATGTTCTCGATCATGCCAAGGATTGGCGTCTTCAGCTTCTGGAACATGTCGAGCGCCTTGCGGGCGTCCAGCAGGGCCACATCCTGTGGGGTGGAGACCACGATCGCACCGGTCAGGTTGGTGCGCTGGCACAGGGTCAGCTGCACATCACCGGTCCCGGGAGGCAGATCGACGATCAGCACATCGAGCTTGCCCCATTGCACCTGCCCCAGCATCTGCTGAAGCGCACCCATCAGCATCGGCCCGCGCCAGACCACCGATTGCCCCTCGGCCAGCATCAGCCCGATCGACATCAGCGTGACGCCATAGGCGGTGAGCGGAATGATCGTCTTGCCGTCCGGCGAGGCGGGGCGCTTGTTCACGCCCATCATGCGCGGCTGCGAGGGGCCGTAGATATCGGCATCCAGCAGGCCGACCCGCCGCCCGTGCCGCGCAAGGGCCACGGCCAGGTTCGACGAGACCGTGGACTTGCCGACACCGCCCTTGCCGCTGGCCACGGCCACAATGCGGTCCACCCCGGCGATGGGCTGGGGCCCGGTTGCGCGGTCGGGATGACGACCGAGGCTCAGCGTGGGCGGTGCCGCGTCGGCCCCTGCCGGCGAGGCCGCAGGCGCGCCGCGGGCTGCAGGACCATGGGCCGTCAGCACGACCGAGGCCCGTGTGACGCCCGGCAACCCCTCCACCAGCGCCTGGGCCGCCGCACGCACAGGCTCCATCGCCGGGCCCGCCTCGGGTGCCACCTCGATCACGAAGCGCACCGCCCCGCCATCAACGGCAAGGGCGCGGACCATGTCGCGCGAGATCAGGTCGCCACCGCCTGGCAGCGAGAGCTGCCGCAAGGCCTGTCGGATATCGTCTTCGGTCATGAACGCGCCTGATGCTGTGCGACTGTCGGCTGCCGATATGGCAGGTCATACAGATCGCAATCCCGCTCTTCAAGAGAGGCGCGGCGCAACACTGCGACGGGGCGCGCCCGGCAGGCCTGTCGGGACCGCATGATGCACGCAGAGCGCGAATCGATTCCGCGCCCCTCTCCTGCGCAGCACGCGGCGCGGACCAGGAACGGGGCGGAAATCGGCACATGCAATGTGCAGGCACTGCGCGCGGCCAGCGGACGAATCCACCCGATTTCCAGCCGATCCCGGCGAAGACCGCGCCAGGTATTCGCCGTGCCGAAGTTCGCGCCGCCCCCGTCACGCTGCTGCTGCAGAAACAGGCGGAATGAGAACGATCCCTCTCAGAATCCTGGAAAATGGCCCCGTTTCCGGATGCTTGCACTTTCTGCATGGCAGAAATGCGCAGAGTGGGGCTTGCCATTTCGCTGCATCTGCACAATCTTTCAGGAGTGACGCGAGGGTGGGTCCACCAGGGAGAGAGGGCACACGTCAGACCTCGCGACGGAACACGAGTTAGCAGAGAACCTACCTCCTCCCAGGTTTTCTGTAGACTGGCGGCGATGCGTTCCTCCTCCCTCGCATCGCCGCCTTTTTCTTTCTCCTCCAGTATGCACCGCGCAGGCCACGGTCAGGGACTGCATGCGCACCACCACGCAGCTTTTGCTCAGAACGGTACGTCGTCGGTCCCGGTGACAAAGCGCGCGATCACGTGTTTCTCGCCGGCCTTGTCGAAGAGGATGCGCAGCTTCTCTCCTTCGACCGCCTCGATCCGGCCATAGCCGAATTTCTGGTGAAAGACCCTGTCGCCCACCGCATGGGCGGTCACCGCCTCGGCCTCGATGACGACATGGCGCGCCTCGCGCGGCTGCGACAGGCCCCGCGCCCCGGCCCGCGCCTGCATCCTCTGCCAGCCCGGCGAATTGTAGACATCCGCCCGCTCGG
Organism: Paracoccaceae bacterium; assembly: GCA_020832725.1. Lineage (GTDB taxonomy): Bacteria > Pseudomonadota > Alphaproteobacteria > Rhodobacterales > Rhodobacteraceae > JAFIEC01. Next base: position 9,621 of record JAFIEC010000357.1, read on the forward strand.
CCCGGGCCTCCAGCCCCGAGGACATTGCCGCCGGGGCGGCCGCCCCATAGCCCCCGCCATAGAGCCCCGGCGGGGTCAGTACCTCCACATGCGCCTCGGGCAATTCGTCGATGAACCGCGACGGAAGCGCGGATTGCCATTGGCCATAGACCCGCCGGTTGGCCGCAAAGGACAGCGTGCACAGCTGCCGCGCCCGGGTGATGCCAACATAGGCCAGCCGCCGCTCCTCCTCGAGGCCCTTGAGCCCGCTCTCGTCCATGGATCTCTGGGAAGGGAACAGCCCGTCCTCCCACCCGGGCAGGAAGATCGCCGCAAACTCCAGGCCCTTGGCGGCATGCAGGGTCATGATCGAGACCTTTTCCGCGCCGTCGTCACGGGCGGCATCCATGACCAGCGCCACATGATCGAGGAACCCGCCCAGCGAGTCGAATTCCTCCAGCGCCTTGACCAGCTCGCGCAGGTTGTCCAGCCGCCCCGGCGCATCGGGCGACTTGTCAGCCCGCCACATGGCGGTGTAGCCGGATTCGTCGAGGATCCGCTCGGCCAGTTCGATATGGCTTTCGCCCTCGCTGCGGGCATCGGCGGCCCAGCGCGCGTGATCGGCCAGAAAGCGGCGCATCTCGCTGGCGGCGCGCCCCGACAGGCCGCCCGCCTCCAGCAACCGCCGCGCGCCCTCGATCTGCGGCACGCCCGCCTCGCGCGAAGCGGCGCGGATGGCGGCCTGCGCCTTTTCGCCCACCCCCCTGCGCGGCAGGTTCACCACCCGCTCGAAGGCGAGGTCATCCTCGGGCGTCACCACAAGGCGGAAATAGGCCATGGCATCGCGGATCTCGGCCCGCTCATAGAAGCGCGGGCCCCCGATCACCCGATAGGGCAGGCCGATTGTCAGGAACCTGGCCTCGAAGGCGCGCATCTGATGAGAGGCGCGCACGAGGATCGCGATATCGCCGGGGGCCACCGGATCGCGCCCGCCGCTGCCCCGCTCCAGCGCCTCGATCTCCTCTCCGACCCAGCGCGCCTCCTCCTCGCCGTCCCAATGGCCGATCAGGCGCACCTTTTCGCCCGCCTCCGCCGCTGTCCACAGGGTCTTTCCCAGCCGCGACTCGTTGGCCGCGATGACGCCCGACGCGGCGGCAAGGATATT
>JAFIEC010000365.1 GCA_020832725.1 Paracoccaceae bacterium
GATGGCGCCGCCACTACAACACGGTCAGGCCGCACAGCTCGCTGGGATACCGCCCACCCGCACCAGAAACCTTAGTCCCAATGGACCAGCGGCCGACGATGCACTAATAATCAATCTGGACCACTCAGTGGGGGCAGACCACATGCTGGTAGAAGCGCGGGTAGAAGTGCTGCAGCACCGTGTCGATGCTGGCGCGCGCCTCCATGTCAAGCTGGGCGATGACGGTGGCGTTCTCCGCCGGGTTCCAGCCCCGGCCCGCCTGAACGGCGATGCGCGGCGCGACCCAGGCATCCGGGTCTTCCAGATCGTCACGGTAGCGGTCGAAGACGAATTGCAGACCCTTGGCGACCTCATTGGCGATGCGGCCGTATTCCACCGGTGTCTGTCTGCTGTCGAGATACCAGAACTCGTTTCCGATCAGGAACGTCTCTATCGTGACCTCGCCATACTCGCCCCGGATGATCCGGTCCGCCCGGTCAAGCAGCCGATAGAGGCCAAAGGCTGACGGGATGCGGTGGCCATCCTCGTCGGTCGCGTCGGACAGATAATTGTCGGTCGGCAGCACGAACTTGACGGGCAGGTCCCGCGCGGTGGCGAACTTGAAGAGCGCGGGCGCCGTGGTGATGCGGCTGCCGCCGTCGCGGAACCCGTCGGGGTTTTCGACGTCGAAGAGGTCATCGGAAACGGAAGCGCCCGGAGCGAAGGTCTCTTCCGTGACGGTCCCGCCCGGAAAGCGGAGCGATTGCAGGCGCAGGGCATCCACGACCCAGGGAAAGGGGCCATCCTGATCAAGGTAGTCCTTGGTAATGATGACGTTGCCACCGAAGAGGCCTTCGGTCGCGGGTTCACTGCGATGGCCAACCGGCCCAAGGTTCAATGTCGTCGTCATAAACGTTTGCTCTGTCTGCCGGAAACAGAAGACCGGCAGGTCCAGAACAACATCAAATTTCGGACGTAACTCGAGATAGAGTTGGGTCTCCCGATGTCAACCGCACCGGGTCATCATCCCGCGTCGGGCAATGATCGTGGCACAAAGCGGCATTTCGCTGAGCGTTTCCCCGCCGATATTCGTGGCCCCCGGATGCATGTCATGGTCCGGTTCCTACATGAGCGGTAGAGCTTTGACGCAAGAACTGATGGGGGACGACATGTCCGAGACGATGATCAAGTGGTTCACCGCCGCCGCCTGTTTTCAGGCAGGGCCGGGGTATCAGACGACCAGTAGCGCGCTTGGAGACATCCTGCTGGGCTTCAAGGCCTCTGGCGCGGATGGCGACCTCGAACTGGTGCCGGGCGAAGACCCGGACCCGACGACGCAGGTCACACTCGATGGCGGAGCGACCTGGCAGGATTTCACACTTGTCAGCAGCGGCGAGGTCACGGGCACACCCTCGATCTTCACAGCCGAAGGCATCCCCGGCTGGGACCCGGACCAGCCCTTGTTGGCGACGGTCATCCTGGTGGACGGAGAGCAGTTCATCTTCTTTCCCGATTATCCCGAAGCGTCGGGATTGCTGCCCGGACTGATCACCATCCGCGATGACGGACAGCCGATCTTTGTCTGTTTCGTGTCCGGAACGATGATCATGACCCCTGCGGGCGAGGTTCCTGTCGAGAGCCTCAAGGCGGGAGACAAGGTGCTGACGCGGGATCACGGCTCGCAGCCGCTGCGGTGGATCGGCAAGGCGACCGTCCCCGCGCAGGGTGCCATGGTGCCGGTCTGCATCCGGGCCGGGGCGTTCGGGCCGGGCCATCCGACACGCGATCTTCGGGTTTCACAACAGCACAGGTTGCTTGTGAAGGGTGCCGCGCTGGAGCTGTTTCTCGGCCTCGATGAGGCATTGGTGCCGGCAAAGCATCTGGTGAACGGCGATACCGTCGTTTTCGATCCCTCGGCCGAGACGGTGACCAATCACCACCTGATGTTCGATGCGCACGAGATCGTCATCTCCGAGGGGATGCCGACCGAGAGCTTTCATCCCGGCGAGTATGGGCTCGATGCTCTGGAAAAGCAGACGCGAGACGAGATCCTGGCGCTCTTTCCCGATCTGGCGGGAGAGTCGGACCGATTTGCCGCACCCGCCCTGCCCAGCCTCAGGAAACACGAGGCGGCTCTGCTGGGCTCGGACTGAGGGCCTGTCGCGCCGAATGATGGCAAAGGAGCGCGCCCTGCGCAGGGCCTCCGCCGCAGAAATTGCGGCGTGGGAAGGGCAGCTCCGCCGCCGGGCAGGAAATCTGCTTGCACTTCCCCGCGCCCCTGACGAACCTTGCCCTGTCGTGGCAGCCGTCGCACCACTGGTTACACCGACGCGGCAAGGAGCATCCCCATGTCCACCCTCACCGACCTGCCCGTGATCGACTTCGACGCGCCGGACTATCGCGCCGACCCCATGCGCACGCTTCAGCGTCTGGCCGCGCGCTACCCTCTGGGGCGCTCGAAGCGGGGGATAGAGGTGTTCGATTACGATCTGTGCCGCCATACGATCCTCCACCGCGCCTTCGGCACCGGCCATCCCCGTCTGATGGACGTGCTCGGCCTGCCCGAAAGCCCTGCGCTGAGCTACAAGCGGCAATCCATCTCCTTTCACAACCGCGGCGAGGAGCGGCGGCGGCTGCGGGTGCCTTTGACCACTTTGATGGGACCCGAAGGCTCCGAGCGCTTTCGCACCGATATCCGGGAGGTGGTGCGCGCTACGCTGGACGATCTGCCGACCGACCGCCCCGTGGACCTGATCGCCGAGCTTTGCGACCGTATCCCTTCGCGGGTCTATTGCTACTGGGTGGGCGCGCCGATGGAGGACGCGGAGTTCATCTCCCGCGCGTCCCACAGCGTACAGCAGGTCCATACCCGCAACCCCGAGACCGCCGCCGAGGTGGTGCGAAGCTTTGCGGACTTGCGGGACTTCGTGGATGTCCAGATCGAACGGCAGCGCGCGGCCCTGTCCGACAACCTCCTGTCGGACCTCATCCGTGCCCGGGATGCCGGACACCTGAACGATCAGGACCTGCGCAACTGGGTGGTCAAGCTTGCAGAGGCCAATACCGACAATTCCTCCCACCAGATCGCCATCGCGGTGATCGAGCTGGCCTCCCGCCCGGAGATCTGGGCAGAGCTGGGCCGAGACCCCGCGCTGGTGCCGAAGGCGCTGAACGAGGTGATGCGCTACCATCCCCGCTCGCTCTCCACCTCCCGCGAAACTCTGGAGGATGTGACGCTGGACGGCGTCGACATCCCCAAGGGAACCGCCGTGTTCCCCAACATCGGCGCGGCGCATTGGAACCCGGCCTATTTCCCCGAGCCGGAGCGCTTTGACATCCACCGCCCCGAAAAGCCCGCGCATCTCAATTTCGGCGGCGGCATCTTCTCCTGCATCGGGCGCTTTGCCGTCACCATCGAGCTGGAAGAAGTGCTGGGGCAGATGGCACGGCGTTACCCCGACTTGCGAGTAACCCGCTCGGGCTTCTCGCATTCGCCCATGTTCACCTCCGTGACGGATCTCGAGGTGGTGCTCGGGGGGTGAGCCCGCCCCACCGCCAGCCTGCGCCGCGTTGAACACGCCCGGTCGGCAGATCTCGTCGAGTCGGAGGGGGGGCGGAACCCGCACGTTGATTGCCGGGGCAGCGCAGGAGCCGTTCACCGGGGTTGAGTTTGCGTCCTGAACCGACCTAGCGTCGCATGATCCGGCACGTGTCGCCGGGCCAAATGGAAAGGGCTTGGGCATGAGCGGTTACTCGCTGGCGCATTGGGGTACCTTTCGGGTGACATCCGACGATGCCGGGTCACCCGCGCTCTCCCCGTTCGACTGTGACCCAGACCCCAGCCCCATCGGCCTTGACCAATGGTCCCCCGAGGTTCTGGCGACCCGGGTGCGCCGCCCTTGTGTGCGCCGGGGCTGGCTGGAAGCGCGCGCGGCTGGTGGACCCGGCGGTGCAGGCCGCATGACCGGAGCCGACCGAGGCCGCGATGCCTTTGTGGAGATGGACTGGGATCGCGCGCTCGATCTTGTCGCCAGCGAACTGCGGCGGGTCCGCGACACCCACGGCAACCGCGCAATATTCGGCGGCTCCTACGGTTGGGCCAGTGCCGGGCGGTTTCACCATGCACAGAGCCAGTTGCACCGGTTCCTCAACACCATCGGCGGCTACGTCCGGCATGTGGACAACTATTCCTATGCCGCAGCCAATGTCATCATGCCGCATGTCGTCGCTCCGATGGACCGACTGACCTTGTCGCATTCCGACTGGTCGCAGATCGCGGCGCATACCCGTCTGTTCGTCGCCTTCGGGGGCATCCCGATCAAGAATGCGCAGGTGAGCGGAGGTGGCGTGGCACGGCATGCGGTGCCCGGGGGGTTGCGGGCAATGGCTGCGGCGGGGGTTCGGGTCGTCAACATCGGCCCGGTGGCGGACAATACCGGCGAAACAGCAGCGGAATGGCTGCCATGCAGGCCGGGCACCGATACGGCGGTCATGCTGGCGATGATGCATGTGCTGCTGACCGAAGGGCTGCACGATCGCGTTTTCCTTGCGCGGTGTTGCACCGGGTTCGAGCGTTTCGCTCCCTACCTGTTGGGCGAAACGGATGGCCAGCCCAAGACGCCCGCATGGGCCGAGGGGCTGAGCGGTCTGGCCGCCGGAACCATTGCCCAGCTGGCCCGCGACATGGCCGCGACGCGCAGCATGATAAATGTGTCATGGTCGATGCAACGCGCCGAGGCGGGCGAGCAACCCTTCTGGGCCGTGGTCGTTCTGGCGGCAATGCTGGGGCAGATCGGAAAGCCGGGGGGCGGTTTCGGGCTGGGCTATGGTGCCACTAACCTGATGGGCAGCAGCGAGGTGCTGAGCGCCCACCCGACACTTCCACAAGGTGCGCGCGGTGTTCAGGATTTCATCCCGGTGGCGCGGATTGCCGACATGCTGCAGAATCCGGGCGCGGAATTCGCCTATGACGGCGGCACCTACCGCTACCCCGATATCCGGCTGGTCTATTGGGCGGGGGGCAACCCGTTCCACCATCATCAGGATCTGGGGCGTTTGCGGCAGGCATGGACGCGCCCCGAAACCGTGATCGTTCACGAGCCATTCTGGACCGCCACCGCCCGCCATGCCGATATCGTGCTGCCCGTGACAACCGCACTGGAACGCGACGATATCGGCTGTTCGACGCGCGGAGGCTACATGGTGGCGATGCGGCAGGCCCGGGAGCCGCTGGACGGTGCCCGCGATGATCATGCGATTTTTGCCCTTCTGTCTGAGCGGATGGGCTGCGCGGCAGCCTTCACCGAGGGCCGTGACACCATGGGCTGGCTGCGTCACCTCTATGAGGCGACGCGGGGCGAGAACCTGCGGCGCGGCGTGGAGTTGCCATCCTTTGTCGACTTCTGGGAAAGCGGCCTGTTCGACATGACAGGCCATGCGGCCCCGGTCACGATGCTGGCCGATTTCGTCGCGGATCCGGTGACGCATCCGCTGGCAACCCCCAGCGGGCGGATCGAGATCTGGTCCGAGCGGATCGCCGCCATGGGCCTGCCCGATGTGCCGCCCCATCCGGCATGGATCGATCGGCGCGAATGGCTGGGCAGCGCCCTGACGGCGCGGTTTCCTCTGCATCTGCTGACCGACCAGCCAGAGCGGCGGCTGCACAGCCAGCTTGACCCGGCACCGCACAGCAGGGCCGGCAAGCGCCACGGGCGGGAGGTTGTGCATATGAACCCCGTCGATATTGCGCGCCATGGACTGACCGACGGCGCGGTGGCCGAACTCTGGAACGATCGCGGGCGTTGCCTCGCGGCCGTTCAGGCCAATGCGCGGGTCATGCCCGGCGTGGCGCGGCTCAACACTGGCGCGTGGTATGATCCCGATCCGGACACCGGGCTGGACCGGCACGGCAATCCGAATGTCCTGACCGCCGACCGCGCGGCCTCAAGCCTGTCGCAGGGATGCGCCGCGCAGAGCTGCCTGATTGCGATCCGTCCATGGGAGGGCCCGCTGCCGCCGGTCCGGGCATATGAGCCACCAGAGCTGCTGGCGGATCCAACGGAGGGCTGATCTGTCCTGTCGGGGGCCACATCGTGGTGCCACCGGCCCCGTGATCAGTCCCATCGGAAAGGCGCGCCTGTCAGGATCAGCGTGACCCGAGCGTGGAAAACCAGCCTGCCCCTGGGACAGCATGCCGCCGCTTGGCTGCGGTATGACGAGCGACAAGGTCTCCGACGCGGTGGCTATTGCCGTTCTCGCCGGTCGTCGGGATCAGGAAGAAATATGCCATACGCCATCGGACCTCCGCGACCGGGCCCGTGAGACCGCAGCGCCTGTGAACCCGGCATCGCCTTTCACCCGGCAGCGATGGAGTACGTCAAATCCGTCGGCGTCGGCACGGACAAGGAGCAGGCAGCGCGGAAGTGCCCGCATGCGCCAACGCGATCAAGACCCGGCGCAAGGAGGGGAGATACGGCAGGACCGCGCCCTTTGCTTTGGCGAATATCGCTCGACCCAGGCGGCACCGTTGTGTCTGCCGCTGCGGCGCCCGGGAGCCGCAGCCTACGTGCTCTGGCTGGTATCTTGCGGGCGGCGTCTTGGCGGCGAATGGGGCCGGACGAACGGACAGGCCGCAGTGAGTGTTTTCCGCGACCTTCAGTTGCGGATGGTGCCGGCCTTTGCATTGTGCCTTGAGGCCGAGTGATTGCGACCCGCCCGAGTGTCGGTCCGTGCTCCAGAGGCAGTCGGTAACCAGCTCCGGGGCAGGTAATTGTGATCCATCGGCTCCGGTTTCAGCTTTGTGAGGATCGGAAGGCACATCAAGGCCTGTCGGCCCGCGCGTTCATGGAGCGCCGGGGCGCGGTCCCTCGCCCGGGACCCTGATGGGCAGGCTGCGCGGGTCAGCCTCCAGAATTCGTCCTCGCAGAAGCGTGCATCTATGGTCTAGACTTCGTATGGTTTGCCAAGCCATGGAAATAAACAAATAAAATCAATATTCTGGAAATGCCGCGTCTTGCGGCGGAACGTGGAGAGTGACTTGCAAGGTCCGCAGCGGTTATCCCGGCGAGGGGTTCTGAGTGCCCTTATGGGACTTGCGGCGTTTCCTGCCGCTTCTGTAGCGGATGGACATGCAGCACTTCGGTTCGGATTGACTCCTGTCTTTCTCGACAACGACTGGCAACTCCTCGAGCGGCTAGGTTCGCATATCCTGGAGGCAACCGGCCGCCCTTGGAGTGCCCCCACTGAAGTGGTCCACGAACTGGGATAGAATCATCCCGTTTCAGGAGGACCAGAGATGGCAGGAAAGCGAGACAAACCCGAAGAGATCGTGCTGAAGCTTCGGCAGGTTGAAGTTCTGCACGGCC
>JAFIEC010000366.1 GCA_020832725.1 Paracoccaceae bacterium
GGCCGTGCAGAACTTCAACCTGCCGAAGCTTCAGCACGATCTCTTCGGGTTTGTCTCGCTTTCCTGCCATCTCTGGTCCTCCTGAAACGGGATGATTCTATCCCAGTTCGTGGACCACTTCAGTGGGGGCACTCCAAGGGCACATGGGCATTCTCGCGCACGGCCCGCGCCGCCTGGAACAGGGTCAGCTCGTTGGGAATGTCCATCTCTCGCCTCCGACGACAACCGCGGCGATGGCCCGGTCATCGCCCATCATGATGGTGGGAAACAGCGCCTCCCAGATCGTCCGCGCCCGGGCGGCGCGCTGGGCGATGGCGGGGGTGGAGGCAAGATCGATCGCCACGATATCGGCCTCCATTCCGGGAGAGAGGTTGCCCACATGAGCCTCCATCCTCAGGGCCTGCGCGCCGCCCACCGTCGCCAGCCACCACAGCTGTGCGGGGTGAAGCGCCACGCCGCGCAGCTGGGCCACCTCATAGGCGGAGGCCATGGTGCGCAACATCGAGAAGGAGGAGCCGCCGCCCGTGTCGGTGCCAAGGCCCAGCCGAACCCCTCCGGCGCGCAGCCCCGCCACATCGCAGAGGCCCGAACCGATGAAGGTGTTGGACGTGGGGCAATGGGCCACGGCCGCGCCGCTCTCGGCCAGCCGCGCCCGTTCACGCGCGGTGAGATGGATCGCATGGCCCATCACCGCCCCCGGCCCCAGCAGGCCGAAGCCTTCGTAGACATCGAGATAATCCCGCGCCTTCGGGAACAGCTCCGCCACCCAGGCAAGCTCCTCAGTCTGTTCGGAGAGATGGGTCTGCATCAGGCAGCCGGGATGAGCGGCCCACAATGCGCCCAGAGCCTCCATCTGTTCGGGGCTGGAGGTGGGCGCAAAGCGGGGGGTGATCGCATAGCTCAGCCGACCGCGCCCGTGCCAGCGCGCGATCAGGGCCGCGCTTTCGTCATGGGCGGCGCGAGCGGTGTCGCGCAGGCTGTCGGGCGCGTTGCGATCCATGCAGGTGCGCCCCGCCGCCGCCCGCAGACCGCGGGCCTCGGCTTCGGTGAAGAAGGCCTCCACGCTCTCGGGGTGGATTGTGCCGTAGCTGCACATCGTGGTGATGCCCGCGCCCTGTGCGAGGTCGAGATACAGCGCGGCGATGCGCCCGGCATGCCCGGGATCACCGAAGCGGGCCTCCTCGGGGAAGGTGTAGCTCTCCAGCCAGTCGATCAGCCGCTTGCCCCAGCTGGCGATGATCCCGGTCTGGGGATAGTGGACGTGGGCGTCGACGAACCCCGCCGAAAGCAGCGCCTCTCCCAGATCGATTACCTCGGCCCGGGGATGGGCGGCGCGCAGCGTCTCGGCATTGCCGGTGGCGGTGATACGTCCGCCACGCACCACGATCCCGCCGCGCCGCTCCCATTGCGCGGCCTGCTCGGGCGGGGTCGTGAAGGGGTCGGCGACATAGGAGAGTAGCTGGCCGAGAAACAGCCGCGCGGTCGTCGGGGCCGCATTGGCGGGAGGGGATGATGTCATGGGCAGGGACCCGGGCGGTGGTGCCTCAGCCTAGCGCGCCCGCCCCTGCGGTGCGAGAGGAAACCGCCCGCCCCTGCGGTGCTTGTGGAACCACGGTCGCTCGCGACACGCCCGCATCGGGCTCAGCGCGGCATGCGCAGGGTCTGGTTGCGCCCGCCCCTCGTGTAGGAAATCGAGTCGGGGCCGATCGCGGCTACCTGCCCGCCGTCAAGCCGGTCGCCGACCTCGACCGAGACGAACCGCCCCGAGGGCAGGCGCACCAGCGCACGGCGCTGGGAGGCGGTGCCGTAGACGCCGACAAGGTTGATCTGGTTCAGCCGCAATACCCGCCGCTCGGTTGCCTCGCGGGCGACGGATGCGCTTGTCGGCAGCACCGGGCCGGCTGCTGCGGCCCGTGCCGGTTCGGTCGCGGCGGGGCTGGCGGCCGCAGTCCGGGTCGGTGCCGCTGCGGCGGCCTGTGTGCGGGCCGCGCTGCTGGCGGCTGCTGCCGCAGCGGCGGCCTCGGCCGCAAGCGCGGTGCGGATCTCCTCGGCACGGGCCGCGAAATCCTGCGGCCGCTGCCCTGGCCGCCCGGATCGGGCGACGGCCCTCTCGGTGGGCGTGGTCTCTGCCGGGCCTTCGGCCTGCTGCACGGAAAGTGGCCGCGCACGGGGCCGGAACGCCGAGAGCATCTCGCGCACGGCAGCCTCTTCTTCCTCGACGCGCGTGGCCAGCCCTTCGGGCCTGGGCCGTGCGCGGAAGCCCGCAAGCGGGTTGATCGCCCCCTCGACATCGGTGCCGGGGGCATCGCCGGCGCGCGCGGGCGGGGTGGTTTCGGGACGGCCGGCAAAGACCACCGCCCCCTCGGGCGTGGCGGCCCCCTCGGGCGTGGCACGCACCAGGCCGCGCTCGTCCAGATCGAAGGTCACCCCGGGCGGGGGTGGGGCCGCAGCACTCCTTGGTGCGACATCACCGAACAGGCGGTCCGGGTCCGGCAGGGCTGCGGCATCCTGCGAGGGTGTGACCGGACCGACAGGCGAGACGAAAAGATCGTCGAGAAAGCTCGTGGCAGGTGCGGGCGGCAAGGGGGAAATGCCCCCAAGCAGCGCCGCGACGCCGGGCAGGGGCGCGGCCTCCGGCGCCGCCTCGGGGGCGGGTGGCGCCGCACCGGCATCGGCCTGCTGTGCCGAGGGGTCCAGCAGGCCCTCCTCCATCAGGGCCAGTTCCTCCTCGAGGAGGAGCGCTGCATCCACCTCGATGCCGGCGGCGCGCATGGCGGCAAGCTCTTCCTCGGTCAGGCCGGCAAGCGGCCGCCCGCTGTCATCGGGAATGACGGTCTGCCCCGGTGCGGCGGGCGCAGGCGCGGCGATCTGCGGCAGGATCGGCCCGGGCACGGTGCTGGCCCCGTCGGGCTGGCGTGCATCCGGCTGTATCGCTTCGGGCCGGACGGGTGCGGCGGGGGCGGTCGCAACTTCGCGGCTCTCCGGCGACAGCCCCAACAGGCGGCTGACGCGGTTGTCGGTCAGGGCAGCGGCCCACAGCCCCAAGGCCAGCAGGAGCACCAGAAGCACGAGCGTCAGCACGAGGCCCAGCCGGAAAGACCGCTTCTCCGGCTCCAGCCGGCCGAGAGGCCCGAAATCCTGAGGCTCGGCGCGCGCGGGCTCGGGTCGCGGGGGCTCCGCACGGGCGGCGCTGGCCTGCCCGCTGGCAAGTGCTGGCGCAGGTCCGCCCGTCAGCCCCAGCGCCCGGGCCGAACCAAGGGCCGCGCCCTGGGGGGTTCCGGGCAGGCGTGCGGCCTCTCCCTGCGCGCCCGGTCCGGGAACAGGCCGCGGCACCGGAGCGCCGGGCGCGGGGGTGCCGCTCCCGTCCATCCGCGAAAGGCGGCGGCGCAAGCCTCGTGCCAATTTCCCGGCAAGCCGTTCCCGCGTGGGCGACTCGCCATCCTCGGCCTCGACGAAGGGGGC
>JAFIEC010000093.1 GCA_020832725.1 Paracoccaceae bacterium
AGCGGATCCAGCAGGCTGCCCCGCAGACGCCGCGCCGCGCGCAGCGCCCGGAAGGCGGGAAGGGCCAGCCAGCCGGGCACCGCGATCTTGCGCGGCCGCCCGCGCCCGTCGCGCAGGAAGGACAGCAGCGGCGGGGCAAGGTGAAAGCGGAGCCGCGCCCCGGGGGCAAGGCGCGCGCGCATGTCCCCCAGCGCGGTGCCCGCCAGATGCAGCCGGGCCACCTCGTATTCGTCCTTGACCGCGATCAGCCGCGACAGCTGCGCCGCGACGATCCGGGTCAGCCGCTCCGAGCCGAGGGCCGCCTCGCGGGCGCGCAGCTCCTCGATCTCGGCGCGGAAGGCTTCGGCGATGGCGGGCCCGCCCCAATCGTGCAGGTGGGCGGCCCGGCGGTCGAGGAAGGCATCGAGGCCGTCATCGAGGGCGGACGCCTGCGCGTCATCCTCCAGCGCCGCAGGCCGGGCGGCCAGCAGGCGGCCCATCTCGAAGGCGTCGCGGTTGGCCTCCACGGCCCGGCCGTTCAGCCCGATGGCTGCGTGGATCGACTCGCGCCCCACGGGCACCCGGCCCATCTGCCAGGCCATCCCGGTCAGCATCATGTTGGAGTAGATGGTGTCGCCGAACAGCCGTTGCGCCAGATGCTCGGCCCGGGCGGTGTGCAGGCCACCCGCGTGGCGGCGCAGGATGTCCAGCCTGCGGTCGGCCTCCAGCCCGGCCAGACCCCGCAGCGTGAATTCCGCCGTGGGGGCGATGTCGGTCTCGGCCACCACCTGCGCCCGCCCGGGGGCGAGGGCCTCCAGCGTGGGGCCCTGCGTGGCCACGACCAGATCGCAGGCGATCATGCCATCCGCACGGCCCGCCTCGATGCGGGCAGGCAGATCGGCGAAGGGGGCGGGGCGCAGCCGCAGGTGTGTGATGACCGCGCCGCCCTTTTGCGCAAAGCCCGTGAAGTCGAGCACGCTTGCGCCCTTGCGCTCCAGATGGGCGGCGGTGGCCAGCACCATGCCGATGGTCACCACGCCTGTGCCGCCCACCCCTGCCACCAGAAGGTCTGCAGCCTCGGGCAGCGAGGGCGCGGGCAGGGTGGCGGCCTCGGCCAGGGCACGGGCGCGCAGGGTCGCATCGCCGGTCTCGGGCGCATCCGCGCCCTCCAGCGTCACGAAGGAGGGGCAGAAGCCGTCGAGGCAGGAGAAGTCCTTGTTGCAGGAGGACTGGTCGATCTGGCGCTTGACGCCCCATTCGGTGGGCAGCGGGCGGATCGAGACGCAATTGGACTGTACCGAGCAATCGCCGCAGCCCTCGCAGACGGCGGGATTGATGAAGACCCGCCTGCGCGGCTCGGCCATCTGGCCGCGCTTGCGCTTGCGGCGCTTTTCGGCGGCGCAGCCCTGCTCGTAGATCAGCACGCTCACGCCATCGAGGCCGCGCAATTCCGGCTGCACGGCCTCCAGCCTGGCGCGGGGATCAAGGCTCACGCCCCTGCGGCGGGGCAGCAGGCGGCGCAGGCGGGCCGGGTCCTCGGAGACGATGGCGATGCGTGCAACCCCCTCGCCCGACAATTGCTCCACCATGCCGGGCACCGAGATCGCCCCGTCCACCGCCTGCCCGCCGGTCATGGCCACGGCGTCGTTGTACAGGATCTTGTAGGTGATGCGCGCCCGCGCCGCCAGCGCCTGACGAATGGCCAGCAGGCCCGAGTGGAAATAGGTGCCGTCCCCGATGTTCTGGAATATGTGCTCCTGCTCCACAAAGGGTGCCCGGCCCAGCCAGTTGACCCCCTCGCCGCCCATCTGCACCAGGCCCCGGGTTTCGCGGCCCATCCAGGTGGCCATGAAATGGCAGCCGATGCCGGGCAGGGCCTCCGAGCCTTCGGGCAATCTGGTGGAGCGGTTGTGCGGGCAGCCGGAACAGAAATAGGGGATGCGCCGCGACACGCCCAGATCGGGCGGGGCAAGGGGGGCGGGGACAGCGCCCTCGGGCAGCGGCAGGCCCAGCGCACGCGCCAGCAGGGGCGCAAGGGCGGCGGGGTCGATCTCGCCCTCCTCGGGCAGGAGGGGGGCGGCAAAGGCGTCGCGCTTGCCCAGAAGGGCGGGCCGCGCCCCGGGGCGCGCCCACAGCATCTCGCGCAGCTGCGGCTCGATCACGGCGCGCTTCTCCTCGACCACGACAACCACCTCGGCGGCCTCGAGGAAGGGGCCGAGCACGGCGGGCGACAGCGGCCAGACCAGCCCGACAGAGGCCACGCCCAGCCCCATCCCGCGCGCAGCAGCCCGCGTGATGCCCAGCCGCGCCAGCGCCGCCAATACGTCGGCATGGGCCTTGCCCGACGCCACGATGGCCAGCCGCGGACGCGTCGCGCCGAAACTTGCCCGGTCGAGCGGGTTGGCCGCCGCGAAGGCCTGCACCGCCTGCAGCCGCGCCAGCATCCGCTGCTCCAGCACCGGGCCGAAGGCGTTGGCGGGGTTGGTGTGCAGCCCGAAGGCCGGCGCCTCGAAGGCGGGAAGCGCAAAGGGGCGGGGCGGTGCCACGCGCAGGGTGGCCCCGCTCTCGACCACTTCCGAGATCGTCTTCATGCCCACCCAGGCCCCCGAGAAACGCGAGGCCGCGATTCCCCACAGGCCGAAAGGCACGTAATCGGCCACGCAGCCGGGGTGGATCACGGGCATCATGTAATGGATCAACGCCTGGTCCGACTGATGGGGCATCGAGGAGGACACACAGCCGTGATCGTCGCCCACCAGCGCCAGAACGCCGCCCCGGGGCGAGGCCCCGAGCGCGTTGCCATGCTTGAGCGCATCGCCCGCCCGGTCAACGCCCGGCCCCTTGCCGTACCAGATGCCGAACACCCCCTCGACCCGGGCGCGCGGGTCGCTTTCCACTTCCTGGGTGCCGATCAGCGCGGTCGCGGCGAGATCCTCGTTGATGGCGGGCTGAAAGCGGATGTCATGCTCCTGCAACAGCGGCTCCACCGCGCCCAGCGCCATGTCCAGCCCCGCCAGCGGCGAGCCGCGATATCCCGAGACGAACCCTGCCGTGCGCCGCCCCGCAGCGCGATCGGCCCGGGCCTGCTCCAGCACCAGCCGCACCAGCGCCTGCGTGCCGGTCAGAAACACCTCCGATGCGGTATAGCGATCCGACAGGCGATAGGGGCGCAGGCCGGTTTCTTGCGCGGGGATGGGCTGGGCAAGCGTCATGGCGTCCTCCGGCAGGTCTGCATTGATGGAGATTATATCCCGCAAGCCATGGCAATACTTTCCATGTTGTGGCATGATCACCGCGAATAATGGCAAAACCTTCCATAATGGGTGGATGCATGGATGATTTCGCCACGGATGCCCTCGATCACCGCATCCTGCAGGTGCTGCAGCGGGAATGCCGCACGCCGGTGCAGCAGATCGCCGAGGCGGTGGGCTCCTCGCCCTCTTCGGTGTGGCGGCGCATCCGCGCGCTGGAGGCTGCGGGCGTCATCGTCGGGTTTCGCGCCCGGCTCGACCCGGCGCGGCTGGGGCTGCGGGAGGTGGTGTTCCTGCAGGTCAGCCTCGATCGCCATTCCGACAGCGCCACCGCCGTCTTCGAGCGGCGGATCGCGGGCGAGCCCTGTGTGCTGGAATGCCACGCCGTGACCGGCGAGCATGATTATCTGCTCAAGGTCGTCTCGCGCGATCTGCGGGCCTATTACGCCTTTCTGCAGGCGCTGATGCGGATGCCCGAGGTCGCGCGCACCGGTTCCATGGTGGCCCTGGCCCGGCTGAAGGAGGACACCTCGCTTGCCCCCGACCTGATCGCCGAGGCCCAGGCCGCCGGAGCGTGAGGCGCGCATGACGCAACGGCGCGGGCGGGAGGGTCTTGCGGGGGCGCGTGCCGCGGCTAGAGTTGGGGGATGGCGCTTGCCCGCAGGCAGGCAGCGACAGCGGCAAACGCGACGGGAGGTTTCATGGATATCCACTACAGCGCCGACGATCTTGCCTTTCAGGCAGAGGTGAAGGCCTTCCTGCGCGACAACCTCGATGCTGCCCTTGCCGCAAGGGTGGCGGCGGGGGCCGAGCTGACCCGGGCCGAGATGGAGGGCTGGCACGCCACGCTGAACGCGCGCGGGTGGGTGGCGGGCCACTGGCCCCGAGAGGCGGGCGGGCAGGGATGGGGGGCCGTGCAGCGCCACATCTTCGACGAGGAATGCGCGCTGGCCAATGCGCCGCGCATCGTCCCCTTTGGCGTCAACATGCTGGGCCCGGTACTGCTGGCCTTCGGCACGCCCGGGCAGCAGGCCCATTACCTGCCGCGCATCCTCGACGACACGGATTGGTGGTGCCAGGGGTATTCCGAACCGGGCGCGGGTTCCGATCTGGCCTCGCTGCGCACGCGGGCCGTGCGCGAGGGCGACGATTACGTGATCAACGGCCAGAAGACATGGACGACGCTGGGCCAGCACGCAAACCGCATCTTCTGCCTCGTGCGCACCGCGACCGAAGGCAAACCGCAGGAGGGCATCAGCTTTATCCTGGTCGATCTCGACACCCCGGGCATCGAGATGCGCCCCATCCGGCTGATCGAGGGGGGCTATGAGGTCAACGAAGTGTTCTTCACCGATGTCCGGGTGCCTGTGACGAACCTTGTCGGCAAGGAGAACCAGGGCTGGACCATCGCCAAATACCTGCTGGGGCACGAACGCACCTCGATCGTGGGGGTGGGCTTCAACCTCGAGGCCTTCGAGCGGGTCCGCACCATGGCCCGCAACATCCGCCGCGGCGGGCGGCGGCTGATCGAGGACCCGCTGTTCGCGGCCCGGCTGGCGCAGATCGAGATCGACCTCGAGGCGCTGAAGCTGACCAATCTGCGCATGCTGGCTGCGGCCGAGGGCAAGGGGCAGCTGGGCGACGCGCCCTCGATGCTCAAGATCAAGGGCACGGTGATCCGGCAGGCGCTGAACGATCTGGCGCGCCGGGCGCTGGGCCCGGCTGCGGCGCCGTTCCCCTCCGAGGCGCTGGAGGGCAACCTTGCACTGGCCGCCCCCGAACATGCCGCAGCCGCCGCCGATTACTTCAACAACCGCAAGCTGTCGATCTTTGGCGGGTCGAACGAGATTCAGCGCAATATCGTGGCCAAGGGCCTTCTGGGAGCCTGACCGATGGATTTCACCCCCACCGACGACCGCCGCATGCTGACCGAGACCCTGGACCGCTTTCTCGCGGCGGAATACCCGGTCGAGCATCGCATGAAGATCGCCTATGACCTGCCCTGCCACGATGCGGGATTGTGGGCGCAACTGGCCGAGCTGGGCGCGCTGGGTGCGCTTCTGCCCGAAGAGGCGGGCGGATTCGGAGGCGCGGGGTTCGACGTCACCACCGTCTTCGAGGCGCTGGGCCGTACCCTGTGCCCCGAGCCTGTGCTGGGCGCGCTGATGGCGCTGCGGCTGCTGCAGGCAGCGGGGCAGGATGCCACCGATGTTCTGGAGGGCACGCGGCGCATGGCGCTGGCTGTGGGCGAGGCCGATGGCTCGCCCGAGCTTGACGACATCGCCTGCACCGCCCGGGATGAGGGCGATGGCTGGCGGCTCTCGGGGCGCAAGTCTGTCGTCTATGGCGGCCCGGCCGCGCATGCCTTTCTGGTGGCCGCCCGGAACGGCGATGCGCTGGGTCTGTGGGAGGTCGACGCCGGGGCGGCCGAGGTCGCGGGCTATGCGATGATCGACGGCGGCGGGGCGGCCGAGCTTCTGCTGTCGGACACGCGCGGGCGGCTGGTCATGGCGGATGCGCGCGCCGCGCTCGAGGACGCGCTCGACTGGGGCCGCCTTGCACTCTGTGCCGAGGCGGTGGGGGCGATGGACAGGGCCCATGCCCTGACCATCGATTATCTGCGGACCCGCAAGCAGTTCGGCCGCCCCATCGGGGCCTTTCAGGCGCTGCAGCACCGGGCGGTGGACATGGGCATCGAGATCGAGCAGGCCCGCTCCATCACCATCCACGCGGCTGGAAGCATGGGCACGCCCGGGCAGTCCCGCGCGGTGTCCATGGCCAAATCGCTGATCGGGCGCGTGGGGCGGCAGATCTCCGAGGAGGCGGTGCAGATGCATGGCGGCATCGCCATGACCTGGGAGGCCGCGATCTCGCATTATGCCAAGCGGCTGGTGATGATCGACCATCAGCTGGGCGATACCGACACGCACCTTGCCCGGGTGATGGCGGCCTACGCGGCCTGAGGCGGGCTGGCGGCTTGCCGCAGGCAGGCCTGTGCCCGGCAGCCCATTGCCGCCGGATTGGCTCTGTGGCAAAGGGGCACCACCCGCAACCAGCCGGATGCGCCCGATGTCAGATTACGCCCAAGCCCGCCTGGCCATGGTCGATGGACAGGTTCGCCCCGCGGACGTGAACCGCTTTCCCGTGATCCAGGCCATGCTCACGGTCCCGCGCGAGCGGTTCCTGCCGCGTGCCGCCCGGTCCATTGCCTATGCCGATACCCAGATCCCGCTGGGCGAGGGCAGGGTGATGCTGGAGCCGCGCGCGCAGGGCAAGATGCTCGATCTGCTGGCGCTGGAGCCTGATGCGCTGGTGCTGCATCTGGGCTGCGGGCATGGCTATGGCACGGCGCTTCTGGCGCAGCTGGGCCAGGCCGTTGTGGCGGTTGAGAACGAGGCGCTGGCCGCCGAGGCCCGCGAGGCGCTGGTCGCCGAGGGCGTGGACAATGCCATCGTCGAGGTCGCCCCCCTGACCGAGGGTGCCCCCCGCCACGGCCCCTATGATGCGATCGTCATCGACGGCGGCAGCGTCGAGACCATGCCCGAGGCGATCGCGGCGCAGCTCAAGGACGGCGGGCGCATCGTCGCACTGTTCTCCGAGGACCGGCTGGGCCGGTGCCGGCTGGGCATCAAGACAGGCGGCACGATCACATGGCGCCACGCCTTCGACGCCTGGGCCCCGGTCCTGCCCGGCTTCGAGGCGCGGCGGGAATTCGTGTTCTGACGCGGGTTTGGGCTGCGAATCGGATCGCTCTTCGTGTTAGTCCTGTCGTCACGATGGGAACACCGGGGGACAGATGAGACAGCGCAGCCGCCTGAATGCCGGGGCTCGTGCCGCAAGGGCGACGCTCGCGGCATGCCTGATTGCCGCGCTGCCCTTTGCAGCATCGGCCGAAACTCTGGCCCAGGCATTGGTGCGCGCCTATACCGCCTCGAACCTGATCGAGGCGAACCGTGCCGTCCTGCGCGCCCGGGACGAGGGGGTAGCCCAGGCCATGGCAGCGCTCCGCCCGGTTGTCTCGCTGAGTGCGGGCATGGCCAACAGCGTCAGCACGAACCCCACACCCGCGCTGCCTGTGCAATCCTCGCTGTCCGCCACGCTGCAGCTTTCGGCAGAGCTGGTCCTGTTTGACAGCGGCGACAACCGTCTGGCCATCGCTGCGGCCGATGCCGCCGTTCTGGCCGCACGCCAGACCCTGCGCGAGGTGGAGCAGCAGGTGCTGATGAACGCGGTCAGCGCCTATCTGAACATGCTCCGCGACGCTCAGTTCGTCAGCCTCGAGGAAAGCAACCTGCGCCTGATCCGTCAGGAGGTGCAGGCGGCCCGGGACCGGTTCGAGGTCGGAGAGATCACCCGCACCGATGTGAGCATTGCCGAGGCACGCCTTGCCGGGGCGCAATCCTCGCTCGCCGCCCGCCAGGGCAACCTCGAGATCGCGCGCGAGGCCTATCGTCTGGCCGTGGGCAGCTATCCGGGCCAGCTTGCCACACCCCCTGCGGCACCGCGCCTGCCCCGGACCGAGGCGGAAGCCAGTGCCATCGCGCGCGCCGGCCACCCCTCGATCCTGCGTGGGCAGGCGAATGTGTCTGCGGCCGAGCTGACCGTGCGCCGCGCCGAGGCCGCACTGGGCCCCCGGATCAGCGCCTCCGCCAGCCTGCAGGGCCGGGAGCCGCTTGCGGGCGGGTCCACCTCCACCACGGCGACAGTGGGCGTGCAGATGCAGCAGACGCTCTATGCCGGCGGGCGGCGGCTGTCGGCCATTCGTCAGGCCATGGCCAATGGCGAGGCGGCGCGGGCCGAACTCAACCAGGCGGCCATGGTCGTGGATCAGCAGCTGGGCAACGCCTGGGCGCAGCTGGCCATCGCCCGCGCCTCGATCGCAGCCCGGCAGGAGCAGGTGCGTGCCGCTACCGTCGCGTTCCGCGGCACTGCCGAGGAGGCCGCTCTCGGGGCACGGACCACGCTGGATGTGCTGAACGCCGAGCAGCAGCTTCTGGATGCGCGGACCAACCTGATCACCGCCGAGCGCGACGAATACGTGGCTGTCTACATGGTGCTGGCGGCCATGGGCCTGCTCACGGCGGAACACCTGGGCCTCTCCGTGCCGCGCTACGATGTCGAGGCCTATGGCCGTGCCGTGCGCGGCGCGCCCGTTCTGGGCGGTCGGCGCGATGCCTCCTACGAGCGGATCATGGAACGGGCGGGCCGCCGTCCCTGAACCTGTGAGGGGCGGCCTGACGGGTGGGTGCGGAGGATGCCCCGCGCGCGTGTCAGGGCAGTTGTGGAAGCGCCCGCGCGCAGCTATCCTGCGCCGGACCAGCCGGAGGCTTCGGGATGACGAAATCGGTTTCGCCACGCGATGTGGAGGATGTGCTGTCCTCCATCCGCCGGCTCGTCTCGGAAGAGGCGAAAGCCCAGCGCGTGGCCGATGACGCGCCACAGCGGCTTGTGCTGACCGAGGCGCTGCGTGTGGCCCCCGCCGAGTTCGCCCCGCCCCCCGCCGCCGCAGATGATGCCGCAGTGGAAGAGGCAGCGGGGTCGGAGGGCGATGGAATGGTGCAGGACGGGCCCGCCTTCGCGCCCGCCTTCACGACGGACGATGCCCCCGCATCCGACGCCGGGGACGAGGCCGACGACACGGGCACCGAAACCGAAGCCGCATCACCCCCGGAGGCGGATGCCGCCACCAGCGTGACACCGGCACCCGAGGCGCAGGACGCCATGCGCGTCGAGGATTGGGCAGGCGTTTGGGGGTTTTCGGGCGTGGCGGGCCTTGGCCCCACCGAGCAGGAGGCCCCGCAGCCCGAGGACGCGGCGCTTGAGTCCGACATGCACGAGGCGCTGGCCCGTGCGGCCCGGGACGGTGCCTTTGCCGACCTCGCCGCCGCCGATGCCTATGAGGAGACCGACGACGAGGGCCCGGAGACGCATGACGCGGTCGGGGACTGGCGCGCGACCGACGAGGGGGGCGGGGCAGGGGCCACCGCGACGTCTCTTGAGGACGACGAGGAGGCCGACCTTGACGCCGATGAGGAGGATGGCGCGGTGCCGGATGCCCATTGGGTGCCCCATGGCGGCCTCGATTCCGCGGCTCCGTTCCACGATGTCGAAGATGGCGATGGCGATGGCGATGACGCTGCGCAGGCCTGGCGCGGCGAGGGGGAAGACAGCGCGCAATCTGCGGCCCGGCTGTGGCCGGAGGACGCGGCCAGCCCCCGGGAGACCGCCCGCGAGCCTTATGGCTTTGACGACGGCTTCGCCGACGAGAGTGTCGGGGACGATGGTGACAGCCGCTCTTCCGCCGCGCGTCCGGTGACGCTCTTCGATGACGAGGACGATTCCAGCATCGTCGACGAGGAGACCCTGCGCCTCATGGTCTCCGAGATTGTGCGCCGCGAGCTGATGGGCGAGCTGGGCGACCGGATCACCCGCAACGTCCGCAAGCTGGTGCGCCGCGAGATCCAGCGTGCGCTGGCCGCGCGGGATTTCGAATAGGATCGGCCCGTGGCTCCGCGCCTGACACCGCTTGTGGCGGGACTGCCCGCATCGGTTCCGTTTGTCGGCCCCGAAGCGCTGGAACGGCGCTCGGGCACGCCGTTTCGCGCCCGGATGGGGGCCAACGAAAGCGTGTTCGGCCCCTCTCCCCGGGCGGTGGAGGCGATGGCGCGGGCCGCTTCCGAAACGTGGATGTATGGCGATCCCGAGAACCACGACCTGCGGGCGGCGCTTGCGGCTCATCACGCCACCACGCCCGATCATGTGATCGTGGGCGAGGGGATCGACGGGCTGCTGTGCTATCTGGTGCGCATGATGGTGGCCCCCGGCGATGCGGTGGTCACATCGGCGGGGGCCTATCCCACCTTCAACTACCATGTGAACGGCTACGGCGGGCAGCTGCATTTCGTCCCCTACCGCGATGATGCCGAAGACCCCGAGGCCTTGGCGGCCCGGGCCGCAGAGGTGGGCGCGCGGCTGGTCTATCTGGCCAATCCCGACAATCCCATGGGCAGCCAGGTGCCTGCGGCGCGGATCGAGGCGATGATCGCGGCGCTTCCCGACGACACGTTGCTGGTGCTGGACGAGGCCTATGCCGATTTCGCCGCCCCGGGCAGCCTGCCCCGGGTGAAGATGGACGATCCCCGGGTGATCCGGATGCGCACCTTTTCCAAGGCTTACGGGATGGCGGGGGCACGGGTGGGCTATGCGCTGGGCGCGCCCGACCTCATCGCGGCCTTCGACCGCATCCGCAATCACTTCGGCATGTGCCGCATGTCCCAGGCGGGTGCGTTGGCGGCGCTGGCCGATCAGGACCATCTGGCGCGCGTGGTAAGGCAGGTTGCGCAGGCGCGCGCGCGGATCGCGGCGATCGGTGCTGCGTCGGGTCTTGAGGCGCTGGTGTCCAGCACCAATTTCGTGGCGCTGGATTGCGGCGGGGACGGCAGCCGGGCGCGGCGTCTGGTGTCGGAACTGGGCGCGCGTGGGGTCTTCGTGCGGATGCCCTTCGTCGCCCCCCAGGATCGCTGCATCCGTGTCAGCGCAGGCCGCCCGGTCGATCTCGACGCGCTGGAGGAGGCGTTGCCCGGCGCGCTTGCCGCAGCGCGAGAGGCCGAGGCCCGGGCCTGATCCCGCGATCACGGCGACGTGACTTGCCTTCCCCCTGGCGGAGGGTCGCAGACACGACGTCACAGACGGGAGGACCGACATGAAACGCGCAACGATACTTGCCCTGGCCGCCGGCCTTGTCCTTGGAAGCGGGGGCATGATTGCCCTGCACGGCCCGCTTATGGCGCTGGCCCAGTCGGGGGGCCACGCGGGCCACGGCCATGCCCACGGCCAGCCCGCAGCCGCCGACGAAAGCCCCGCGACCCGTGCCTATCGGGCCGCCAATGACCGGATGCATGCGGCGATGGACATCGCCTTTACCGGCGATGCCGATGTCGATTTCGTGCGCGGCATGATCCCCCACCACGAGGGCGCTGTAGAGATGGCGCGCGTGGTTCTGGAGCACGGCAGCGACCCCGAGTTGCGCCGCCTCGCCCAAGAGATCATCGACGCCCAGGAGACCGAGATCGCCTGGATGCGCGCCTGGCTGGAACGCCACGGAAACTAGGAAGGCCGCCCCGATCGACCGGCGCGCGCCCCGGAGACGCTGTTCTCCCGAAACGCAGGCCGCGCCCGCATCGCCCCGCCACGCCGACCGGCGGGGGGATGCGCCGCAACGGGCGTGTTCGAAGAAGAGCGTGACGGCGGTGCGGCGCGTGCCGGGGCCGGCTCAGCCCCCGGCGATCACGGCCGCTGCCGCCTCCACCGCACCACGCCCTCGCGGCACATGCAGGCGGGCGAGCCCCGCCTCGATCACGGCAAGCGCGCCGAGGGTCATGTGGGCGTTCACATGGCCCATATGGGCGATCCTGATCCAGCCCTCCGCGAGCGGGTCTTCGGGGCTGTCCATGCCAAGGCCGATGCCCAGCACCACCCCTGCCTCGGCCTCTGTCCAGTCGCGCAGGTGTGCACCGTGGGGAGCACCCACCCGGACCGAGGTGACGGCCGCGCCGCGATCGGCGGGATCGGCCACGTTGAGGGCCATGGCGCCGCCCTCTCCCCAGACCTCCACAGCCCGCCACACGGCGCCGGCAAGGAGGGCATGGCGCGCCCAGGCGGCCTCGAGGCCCTCTTCGTGCAGGAGCATCGTAAGCCCTTCGCGCAGGGCATAGAGGTGGTGGGTCGGCGCGGTGCCCGCGAAGTAGCGGTAGAACTCGTCCCCCGCATCCGCCCGGCCCGTCCAGTCCCAGTAGGGGGTGCGCAGGTCGGCCCCGAGCCCCGCCGCGCGCGCCCGGGCGTTGAACCAGACAAAGGCCATTCCCGCAGGGCACATCAGCCCCTTCTGGCGGGCGGCCACCATCACGTCGACGCCCCATGCCTCCATCTCGAACGGGTCTGTGCCCAGGCTTGCGATGCAATCCACCATCAGCAGCGCCGGGTGCCCGACCGCGTCGAGGCAGGCCCGAAGGGCCGCGATGTCGTTGCGCACACTGGAGGCGGTGTCCACATGGGTGGCCAGCACCGCCCTGATGCTGTGGCCAGGGTCGGCGCGCAGGGCGGCCTCCAGCCGGGCCGGATCGACCGGGCTGCTGCGGCCGAAATCGAGGGTTTCCACCTCGACCCCCATACCGGCCACCGCCGCGCCCCAACCCGCGCCGAACCGCCCCGTGGCCAGGGCCAGCGCCTTGTCCCCGCGCGAGAAGACATTGGCCGCCGCCGCCTCCCATGCCCCGTGCCCGTTGCAGATGTAGAGCGCCACATCCGCCTCAGGAGCCCTGGCCAGCGCCCGCAGGTCGGGCAGCAGCGACAGGGTCAGATCGTGGATCTCGCCGGTGTAGATGTTGGGCGCGGGGCGCATCATCGCGGCCAGCACCCGGTCGGGAATGACCGAGGGGCCGGGAATGGCGACATAGGGGCGACCGAAATGTCTGTTCATGGGAGCTCCTGTGCAGGTCGCACAGGGGTAGGCTGCAGCCCGGCCAAGGTCAATCGGCCCATGGGCCCCCGGCCCCCGCTTCTTGTCAGCACGCGCAGAAGCCGCTAGGCAGGCGCGGCCCCGGCAAGGCCCGGATTGGGGATGCGATGCTGGCTCGATTGCGCGACAAGCTGATCACATGGGAGCGTGGCCTGCGCACCTCCTTTGGCGACGATATCTCGACGCCCGAGGCCCGCCGCGCCGCCCTGCGCCACTACCGCTGGATCGACCACGGCATCCTGCGTGTCTGGTGGAAGAACTTCCACCAGGTGGACGAGGGCGTGTTCCGCGCCAACCAGCCCTCGCCCGCGCGGCTTGCGCAGTTCCGCGAGATGGGCATCCGGACGGTGGTGAACCTGCGCGGCCCCTCGGCCTTCAGCCCCTACCTGTTCGAGCGTGAGGCCTGCCGGGAGCTTGGGCTGACGCTGGTGAACCGGCATATCAACGCCTCGTCCGCCTCGTCGCGGGCGCAGTTTCTCGACCTCGTCGACGCCTTTGCCGGGCTGGAGCGTCCTTTCGTGATGCATTGCAAATCGGGCGCCGACAGGGCCGGCATGGCCTCGGCCCTCTGGCTGATCCACATGCGCGGGGCCAGCGTTGCCGAGGCCCGAAGGCAGCTGGACTGGCGGCGGCTGCATGTCACTTTCACGGCCCATGGCATTCTGGATTTCATCCTCGACCGCTATGAGACGGCCCAGGCGCGCACCGGCATCGGCCTTCGCGACTGGCTGGCCCATCATTATGACGCAGCCGAGATGCAGGCGGCCTTTGACGCGACGCCCCGCCCCCTTCTCGGCCGCCGCCGGGGCTGAGCCATGACCCCCCATGATGCTCCGCGCGTCGCTGCAGGCCCCCCGCCCGCCACCGCGCGCAACTCGCCACGCGCGCGGCCCCTGCGCTGGTTCATGGCCACCTACCTGCGGCCGCATCTGGGCCTGATCCTTGTGGCGATGCTGCTGATGAGCGTCGAGGGCGCGATGCTGGGTGCGCTGTCCTACATGGTCCGGCCCATGTTCGACGATGTCTTTCTGGCTGGCGACGGCACGGCGATGGTGCTGGTCGCGGTGGTCATCATGGCGCTGTTCCTCACCCGGGCGGTGGCGGGTTTCGGCCAGCTGGTGATCGTCACCCGCGTGGGAGAGCAGGTAAAGATCGCCATGCAGAGCGATCTGCTGCGTCACATCCTGCGCCTCGACAGCGCCTATTTCCACGCTCACCCCCCGGGCGAGATGCTGGAGCGGGTGCGGGGCGATACCGAGGCGCTCAAGATGGTCTGGGCCACGGTGATCGCCTCATCGGTGCGCGATATCGTGGCGCTGGTCTCGTTGTTTACCGTTGCCGTGCTGATCGATCCGCTGTGGACGCTGATCGCGGTTGCGGCGGTGCCCGCGCTGGTTCTTCCGATAATCGCCCTGCTGCGGCTGACCCGGCGCGCCTCCGAGGCGGCGCGCGCCGCGGCCTCGGATCTGGTGATCCGGCTGGACGAGATCTTCCACGGCATCGCCCAGATAAAGCTCAACACCCAGGAAGAACTGCAGGCCCGGCGCTTCGAGAAGGTCACGGTAGGCTATCTGCGCGCCATGACACAGGCTGCGGCGGGCATTGCGGGCGCGCCTGCGCTGCTCGATATCGTGGCGGGTATCGGCTTTGTCGGGGTCATGATCTATGGCGGCAGCCAGATCATGGACGGCACCAAGACCGTCGGCGAGTTCATGTCCTTCTTCACCGCCATGGCGTTGGTATTCGAGCCGCTGCGCCGGCTGGGCCGGGTGGGGGGGGCCTGGGCGCAGGCCCGAGTCAGCCTGATGCGGCTGCGCGACATCCTCGATGTCCAGCCCACGATTTCCGACCCGAAGGAGCCGCGCATGCCCGGATCCGCCGAGGCGCAAGGCGACATCACCTTCGAGGGGGTGGCCTTCGGCTATGATGGCGTGCCGGTCCTGCGGGGGCTGAACCTGACCGCGCGCGCTGGCGAGACCACGGCCCTTGTCGGCCCCTCCGGCGCGGGCAAGAGCACGGTGTTCAACCTGCTGGCCCGGCTGGCCGATGTCCATGCGGGCGCGGTCCGCCTCGGGGGGGTGGACCTGCGCGAATTCGACGTGGCCGCGCTGCGCGGCCTGTTGTCGGTCGTCAGTCAGGAGGCCGGGCTTTTCGACGAGACGATTCGCGCCAATATCCTGTTCGGTCGCCCCGAGGCCAGCGCGGCAGAGGTAGAGGCCGCTGCCCGCGCGGCCTTTGTCTGGGATTTCGCGCAGACGCTGCCCGCGGGTCTCGACACGCCCGTCGGTCCGCGGGGGAGCAACCTCTCGGGCGGACAGCGCCAGCGCGTGGCCATCGCCCGGGCCTTGCTGCGCGATGCGCCGATCCTGCTTCTGGACGAGCCGACATCGGCGCTCGACACCCGCTCCGAGGCCCAGGTTCAGGCCGCGCTGGAGCGGCTGTCCCGGGGCCGCACGACCCTTGTGATCGCGCATCGGTTGTCGACGATCCGCAGCGCGCGCCACATCGTCGTGCTCGACCGCGGCGCGGTGGTGGATGAGGGCACCCACGAGGAGCTTCTTTCCCGGGGGGGGCTTTACGCCGGTCTCTATGCAATGCAATTCCGGGACGATGACGCGGGTGCCGCACCGGCCGCACCGGCCGCTCCGGGCGGCGGGACGGACGTGTCCGGGCACCGGAAACGCGAAGGAGGCACGGCATGAAGGGCGAACGCGCGCGCGACCGCAGTGTTCTGGAGGTCACGGGCGAGGACCGGCTGGACTTTCTCAAGGGGCTGGTCAGCCGCGATGTCCTGCCACCCGGCGAGGGGCTGGCCTATGCGGCCCTGCTGACGCCACAGGGCAAGTATATCTGCGATTTCCTCATGTGGCAGGAGGCCGACCGGGTCCTGATAGACGTGGCATCGGGGGCCGCCGCGCGGCTGGTGCAGCGGATGTCGCTCTACCGGTTGCGGGCAAAGGTCGCGCTGGCGCCCACCGGGCTTGTGGTGTGGCGCGGTCTCGACGCGCCCCCGGACGGGGCGATGGCCGATCCCCGCCACCCCGCGCTGGGCTGGCGCTTCTACGGGGAGGAGGGCGCCCTGCAAGAGGCCGACACGGCGACCGACTGGGACGCCCTGCGGGTGGCGCATCTGATCCCGGAGACCGACCGGGAACTGATCGCGGATGACACCTACATCCTGGAGGCCGGATTCGAGCGTCTGGGCGGGGTGGACTTCCGCAAGGGCTGCTATGTGGGCCAGGAAGTGACCGCCCGCATGAAACACAAGACCGAGCTGCGCAAGGGGTTGGTGCGGGTCGAGGTTTCCGGCACCGCCCCTCCGGGCACCGAGATCACCTCGGAGGGCAAGGCGATCGGTCGCCTCTTCACCCAGGCGGGCGGGCAGGGCATCGCCTGGCTCCGCTTCGACAGGGCCGGGGGCGAGATGGCGGCAGGCGAGGCCCGTCTGCGCCTGGCCGAGTGACCGCGCACCCGGCCGCGCCCGGGCATCGTGCGAATTTGAAGAAGAGCGTTCGGGGCCGATAGCCCCCTTGCGCGCAACAGCCCCTTGCGCACGTATCGGGTGCCCCGCCTTCAATTGCGCGCCCCGCCCCGGTCAACTCTCTTCCTGAAATTCGCATGCCTTGCCCGCGCCGCTTGTGGAACGGGGGAGGGGGCGTCGGGCTCAGCCGCCGGTATGGCTCATGTGGCGGCTGACCTGGCCATCGGGGCGGCGACGGGAATAGTCGAAATCGTGGCCCCGCGGCTTGGCTGCGATGGCCGCGCGGATGGCCGCGTTCAGGGGCGCGTCATCGTCGGGATGGGCACGCAGGGGCGCGCGCAGGTCGGCCATGTCCTCCTGGCCCAGGCACATGAAGAGCTGGCCGGTGCAGGTCAGCCGCACCCGGTTGCAGCTTTCGCAGAAATTATGGGTAAGCGGGGTGATGAAGCCCACCTTCTGCCCGGTCTCGGCCAGCCGCACATAGCGCGCGGGCCCGCCCGTGCGTTCGGGCGTGTCTATGAGCGTGTAGCGTGTGGCCAGCCGGGCGCGCAGGTCCGACAGCGACCAGTATTGATCGAGCCGGTCCTCGTTGCCGATGTCGCCCATGGGCATCACCTCGATCCAGGTGAGGTCCATATCGGATCCCGCGCACCATTCGGTCAGGCGGAACAACTCGTCCTCGTTCACGCCGCGCAGGGCCACGGCGTTGATCTTCACCCTCAGCCCCGCGTCGCGGGCGGCGGCGATGCCCTCGCGGACCTGTGACAGCCGGCCCCAGCGGGTGATCTCGGTAAAGCGGTCGTCGTCCAGCGTGTCGAGCGAGACGTTCACCCGGCGCACCCCGGCTGCGGCCAGATCGCCGGCAAAGCGCGCAAGCTGGCTGCCGTTGGTGGTGAGGGTCAGTTCCTCCAGCGCGCCACTGTCGATGTGACGCGACATGGCGCGGAAGAAATCCATGATGTTGCGGCGCACCAGCGGCTCGCCCCCGGTGATGCGCAGCTTGCGCACCCCCAAGGCCACGAAGGCGCTGCACAGCCGGTCAAGCTCTTCCAGTGTCAGAAGCTCGGCCTTGGGCAGGAAGGTCATGTTCTCGGACATGCAGTAGACACAGCGGAAATCGCAGCGATCTGTCACCGAGACGCGCAGATAGGTGATCGCGCGGGCGAAGGGATCGACAAGGGGCGGCTGAATCCTGTCCATGCCGATAGGACTAGCGGGAAATATCGGGAAGGGCAAGCATGTCGCGGGGTTGCGCGCGCCGCCCGGCTGGCTAGGCTGGGGTCATGCGGATGATCCTTCTTTCCGGCGCGCTGGCGCTGTGTGGCGGGGCGGGCGGGTGCGCGGGTCTGCAGCGCCCGCAGGCCGACTGCGATCCGTGCAGCGTCGGTTGCCTTGTGCAGGAGCCGGGGGCCGATACGCCCCGGGCCCGTCCCCGCGCGCCTGCAGACGAGCAGGTGGCGGACGAACAGGTGGCAGTGGCGGCGACACCGGCAGCGGCCCCGGGCCCGCAGGCTGCGGGCGCGCTGGGGCGCACGGTCGCGGCGCTGGGCGATGTCCGCCGCCCGGGGCTGTGGCTGCGAACCCCGCTGGTGGACCGCGAGCGGCCGGGCGAGGTGGTCACGGGACAGGGGCGACGCCTTGCCCTGACGCTCCTGCCGCTGGAGGGGGCGGCCCCCGGTGCGGGCAGCCAGATCTCGCGCGAGGCGCTGCAGGCGCTGGGACTGAGCCTTGCCGCGCTGGTCGAGCTCGAGGTGCGCGCTGGCGCGGGGGGCTGAGGATCGGGTGGTCGCCGCCGCTTTCCGGGGCCGGCCTCTCGAAGGCTTGAGCAGGTGTGGCTGGAAGTTGTCCGGTGGCGCTCCTAGTGTATGGGGTGCCGTCGATGCCCTCCCTCGGGATGCGCGGCCGGATTTCTGGGACAGGTGCGGGAGCGGTTGATGGACAGGGCCAAATCGGGCAGGGGCGCTTGGGCCGCGCGCGCATGGGCTGCGGGCACCCTGCTGGCGGGGCTGCTGGGCCTCGGGGGCGGCACCGCGCTTGCCGACGAGCACCCCATCGTGCTCGAGTTGTTCACCTCTCAGGGGTGCACGGCCTGCCCACCCGCCGATCGCATGGCAAGCAGGCTGGCCCATCGGGACGATCTGATCGTTCTGTCGCTGCATGTCGATTACTGGGATTATCTTGGCTGGCCCGATGCCTTTGCCCAGCCGGCCTTTGCCGCCCGCCAGCGTGGCTATGCCCGGGCGGCACGGCATCCTTCGGTGTTCACGCCGCAATTCGTGGTGCAGGGGGGACGGCATGTCGTGGGCTACCGGCCCGACGAGTTGATGATGCACGTGGCCGAATCGCGGCAGGAGGCAGAGCCGGTGGCCCTCAGCCTTGTGCGTGTGGGCGAGGGGCGTGTGCGTCTGGAACTGCGCCCGCATGGCGGGCCCGTCGGGGCGGCGGAGCTGCATCTTGTGCGTTATCAGGCCCATGGTGAGGTGCAGATCGATCGTGGCGAGAATGCCGGGCGACTGGCGAAACATGCCAACATCGTCACGGAATGGCGGGTGCTGGGCCCGTGGGACGGTGCCAGCGCGATGACCATGGAGGTTCCAGCCGAGGGTGCTCAGCCCGTGGTGGTGCTGGTTCAGGGCGTCTCCTCGGGGCCGATCATGGCGGCACGA
The DNA here is from genome assembly GCA_020832725.1 of Paracoccaceae bacterium. GTDB lineage: Bacteria > Pseudomonadota > Alphaproteobacteria > Rhodobacterales > Rhodobacteraceae > JAFIEC01. The sequence goes on from JAFIEC010000093.1 coordinate 18,895, forward strand.
CGGCTGCGCTGATCAGCCCTTCCACCGGCGGTGCAGCCAGAACCACTGGCCGGGATCGGCCCGCACCCGGGCCGCAAGACTGTCATTGAGCGCCTGTGTCATGTCGCGCGGGGTCGAGGCGGGGATGGGGGCCTCTGCCTCCACCGCGAAATCAAGGCCGTTGGCTGCCCTTGTGCCATAGAGCGGCACCAGCAGGGCACCGTATTTCAATGCCATCTCGGCAGCCGAGAGCATGGTGCGGGCGGGCTGGCCCAGGAAATCCAGCATTTCGCCTTCGCCCGCGTGCTGGTCGATGAGCAGGCCGGCCATGCCGCCCGCGCGGATATGGCGGATCAGCCCGGCCGTGCCGCGCACGCCCCGGGGAAAGACCGGTGTGCCGATCTTCTCGACGGTCCGCACGTAGCGGTCATTGAAATAGCCGTTGTTCATCGGCCGATACAGCCCGCCAACCCGAAAGCCCCGTGCATTGAGGCAGGCGCGCGCGGCCTGGTGGTTTCCGAAATGGCCCGAGACAAAGATGACCGGCTGCGCGGCGGCGCGGGCGTCCTCGATCGCCGCGATGCCGGGGCCTTGCGGGATGGCGGCCGAGGCCCGGGCGATGAAGGCGCTGGTGGCGAAATTCTCCATGAAGGTGCGCCCGAAATTGTCGAGGCATTCCTGCTCGATCCGACGGGCCTCTTCGGGGGCGAGGTCGGGCCAGATCAGGCGCAGGTTGTCGCGGATGCGGCGGCGGGCCGATCCTAGGCGGCCCGCTGCCCGCATTGCGCGGCCTGCGGTGGCCACGCGCATGCCGTAGGGCAGGGGCCTGAGGGCGGCGAACCCGGCCTGCAGGGCGGCATCGGCCAGCCAGTCGCCCGGCCCATACCCCTCCCTGCGCGGTGTGGTGCCGCCCGGCATCGCCCGACCCCGCCGCCTCAGCCGCGCGTAGCGGCGCGTGCCGCCCGCTCCCGGTGCCAGACATAGAGGCCCGATCCCACGATGATGGCCGAACCCAGCGCGGTGTAGAGATCGATCCGTTCTCCGAAGACAAGCGTGCCGAAGGCCGCCGCACCCATCAGGTTCACATAGGCGAAAGGCGCCACGACCGAGGCATCGGTGACGGTCAGCGCGCGGATGATCATGAATTGCCCGACCGAACCCAGCAGCCCCATGCCCACCATGAGCCACCAGTCCTGCGGGGCCATGGGCATCCAGACAAAGGGCATCAGCACGCTCAGCAAGAGTGCGCCCACGGTCGTGGTGTAGATGAGGCTTGTCCAGACATCGTCGACTCCGCGGGCGATGACCCGGGTCAGCAGCATGTAGCCCACATAGCACAGCGCCGCCGCCAGCGGCAGCAGCGCGGCCGGGGTGAAATCGACGCTGCCGGGACGAATGATGAGGAACGCCCCCAGCATGCCGACAACCGCGCCGATGATGCGCCGGGGGCCGACCGGCTCGCTCAGGAACAGCATCGCCCCAAGCGTGATCAGAAGCGGGTTGATCATCAGCGTCGCGGTGGATTGCGCAAGGCCCACGGTGCCGAAGCCGAAGATGAGGAAGGTGGTCGCCACCACAAGGAAGGTGGCCCGCAGCACCTGCAGCCACAGCCGGTCGCTCTGCATCCTGCTGCGGAGCTGCGGGGCGAGCAACAGCAGCACGACGGCGGTCTGCCCCACGTAGCGCATCCAGACGATCTGCAGCGCAGGCAGGCGTTCGGTCAGCCCCCGGGCAATGGCATCCCCTGCCGAGAATGTCAGCATCGCCGCGATCATCAAGAGGATTCCACGGGTCGCGGGGCTCATGGTGCAGGCCTCTGGAACGGAGCGGATACCGGCTGCGACTGCCACATGCCTCGACAGACCACGCCCGCCACAAAGGTGCAAGGGGCCGGGGGTTGGGGTCCGTCGGGCTGGAGGCCGGGCAACAAGCCCGGCCCGCCCCTTCGCGGCTAGCGCGTCGGACCGATCATCATCACCATCTGGCGGCCTTCGAGACGGGGAAAGCTCTCGACCTTGCCGATGGCCTCCACGTCGGATGCAACCCGTTCCAGCAGGTCGCGTCCCAGGTCCTGGTGGGCCATCTCGCGACCGCGAAAGCGCAGGGTGACCTTCACCTTGTCACCGCCCTCGAGGAAGCGCACGACGTTGCGCAGCTTGACATCATAGTCATGGGTGTCGGTGTTCGGGCGGAACTTGACTTCCTTGACCTCGATGATCTTCTGCTTCTTGCGGGCTTCGGCCTCCCGCTTCTGGGTTTCGTACTTGAAGCGTCCGAAATCCATGATCTTGCAGACGGGCGGGTCGGCGTTGGGAGAGATCTCGACCAGATCGAGCCCGGCCTCTTCGGCCATCGCAAGCCCCCTCTCGGGCGTCACGACGCCGACATTCTGTCCTTCGGCATCAATCAGACGGATCTGGGGGCAGCGTATACGTTCGTTGACGCGCGGGCCGGTGTCGCGCACCGGCGGTGCGTTGTGAGGTCTGCGGGCTATGGTCGGGCTCCTTTTGCGGTTTCTTGCGGCTGCGGAGGTTAGTCGTCCGCGCCGATGCGATCAAGGGCCAAGTCGGCAATGTCCCGCCAGCAGCGGTTGCAATGCCGCCCTATCCGGGCCAGATGGTGGCAGGGAGGTCCGGGGGCATGGTCCGCGCCGGATCGGAAGGAAAGGACAATAGATGACGAACATGCGCCTTGCTGCAGTTGCGGTGGCAATCGTCGCGGCAGGCATTGGGGGATGGTATTTCACCCGGCCCGAACCCGTCGCGCCGCCCCCCGCGCCCCCGCTCCAGCCTGTGGCCGAGCCGGAGGTGCCGGTGATCGAGCCTGTGGAGGAGCAGGCCGAGGAAGAGGTGACCGAGGATACGGCGACCGACGAGGCCGACGGAGAGGTGACGGACGGGGCTCCGGAAACCGCCGCCGAGCGGGTGGAGCGCCTTGCAGCCGAGGCCGAGGCCGCCGTCGAGGGCAGTTCGGGCCGCCTGCAGGAAATGCTCGACGAGGCGACCTCTGCTGCCGAAGAGGCCGTGGCCGAGGGCAGTGATCGCCTGGACCAGGCAGTCGAATCCGCCGAGGCCGAGGCGACTGCCGCCGCTGCCGAGGAAGATGCCCGGATCGACGAGACCCTTGCGACCGGCGACGACCCCGATGCGCTGCTGCAGATCATCGAGGACTCGCAGCTGGGCGACATGACCAAGGGCCTTCTGCGCACTGCGGTGGAGCAGGCGGGCGACGATGCCGATGCCCTGCGCGAAGTTGCCACCCGCATCCGCGAGGCGCTGGGCCGCTGACGCATCCGACCCGACGGAAACCGGAAGGGGGCGGCCGCC
>JAFIEC010000383.1 GCA_020832725.1 Paracoccaceae bacterium
CGCCGTCCAGAACAGAACCGCAGAGGAGGGGGCCGTCCAGCCGCGCAGGATGAAGCCATCGGCACCGGCCGGCACCACCTGTGGCCAGAACGCCAGAACCCCGATCCCCACCAGCCCCCAGATCGCCATGGCGGCGAAGAAGCCCAGAATCAGGGTCATCGTGCTTTCGCCCGCGCACCATTCCCGGGTCAGCACGTTTGCGGTGGCGTAGAAAAAGCCTGCGAGGACCGGGACCAGCGACAGGACCGACAGGCGACTGCCATCGATGTCCTGCATGATGATGACCCCGGCAAATCCGATCAGCACCGCCGCCACCCGCCACGGGCCGATCCGGTGGCCCAGCGCCAGCACCGAGATCAGCACGACGAAGATCGGTGCGGTAAAGATACCGGCCACCACCTGCCCGATCGGCAGGAAGGCCAGCGCCCCGAAATAGAGGAACATCGCCGCCGAATTGGCGAGGCTGCGCACAATCACCCGGCCCCAGCGCCGTGGCCAGAGCGTCTGGCCAAGAACGGCACCCGCCAGCACGATCAGCGGAAAGGCCATCAGCGAGCGCATCAGGTGGAATTGCCACAGGCCGCTGCCTTCGGCGATGACGCGCACGAAATTGTCCACATAGCCCAGCATCGCCATCGCGATCAGGACAAGCCCTGCCGCCAGCATCACCCGGTTCGCGGGGCCCCCTTCGGCCGTCATCTGTGCCATGCGCTTTCCCCTGCCGTGCAATTCTCTGTTCCATGAAACGCGGGCCTGCGCAATAAAATGCCCCGGTCACGCGCAAGGGCGCGGACCAGCGGGGAGGATCGCATGGGCTGGCTGGCCGACGAAACCGGACTGGAGAAATGCGCGGCGAATTTCGCGCCGCTGACACCATTGTCGCATCTGCGCCGGGCGGCGGACGTGTTCGCGGGGCGCGAGGCCCTTGTGGGCCACGGGCGGCGGCTCGACTACAGGGCCCTGCATGCACGGGTGTCTCGGCTGGCGGCGGCTCTGGCGGGGGCGGGCGTGCGGCCCGGCGATGTGGTGGCGACGCTCATGCCCAATGTCGCCCCCCATGTCGAGGCGACCTGGGGCGTGCCGGCCTGCGGTGCGGTGATCAACGCGATCAACACCCGGCTCGATACCGAGACGGTGCGCTATATCCTGCAGCATGGCGGCGCGCGGATCGTGCTGGTCGACAGCCAGTTCCTGGCCCTTGCCGAACAGGCCTGCGCAGAGCTGGGGGAGGCGGCCCCGCGCCTGATCGAGGTGGCCGATCCGGGGGCCGGGCATCCAGCATCGGGGCGTCACACCGAATACGAGGATTTCCTCGCCACGGGCCGCGAGGATGTCGCCTGGGTCATGCCCACCGACGAGTGGGAGAGCCTGGCGCTCAACTACACCTCAGGCACCACGGGGCGGCCCAAGGGCGTGGTCTATCATCATCGCGGGGCGTATCTGTCGACCATGGGGCAGGTGGTGTCGTGGCGGATGGTCCTCTATCCGCGTTATCTGACCATCGTGCCGCTGTTTCACTGCAACGCATGGTGCCATCCCTGGATGATGCCTCTGGTGGGCGGCGCGGTGATCTGCTGCCGCGACATCACTGCGGCCGCGATCTATCACGCCCTTGCGGAGGAGGGGGCCACCCATTTCGGTGGCGCCCCCATCGTGCTCAACACCATCATCAATGCCCGCGCGGAAGAACGCCGCCCCTTTTCGCAAGTGGTGGAGGTGTTCACGGCGGGCGCGCCGCCGCCTGCCGCCACCCTGGCGGCGATCGAACCGCTGGGCTTCAACGTCACCCAGGTCTACGGGCTGACGGAGACCTACGGTCCCGATGCCGAATGCATCTGGCGCGCAGAGGAATGGGACAGCCTGTCCGAGGAGGACCGCGCCGCCATCAAGGCGCGCACGGGTGTCGCCATGCCCTTCATGGAGGAGGTCATCGTCGGCGATACCGAACATGCCCCGGTTCCCCGCGATGCCGCCGCGCTGGGCGAGATCCTGCACCGGGGCAATGGCGTGATGAAGGGCTATTTCCGCAACCCCGCCGCTACGGCCGAAGCCTTTCGCGGTGGCTGGTTTCATTCCGGAGACATCGCCTATTGGCACGAGGACGGCTATATCAAGATCGCCGACCGCTCCAAGGATATCATCATTTCGGGCGGAGAGAACGTCTCTTCGGTCGAGGTGGAGAATGTGCTGATGCACCACCCGGCGATCCTGCTGGCGGCCGTGGTGGCGCGGCCTGACGAGAAATGGGGCGAGGTGCCCTGCGCGTTTGTCGAGGTGAAGGACGGGGCCACGATCGACGAGGAAGAGGTGATCGCCTTCTGTCGGGCCCGGCTGGCGGGGTTCAAGACCCCCAAGCGCGTGGTGGTGCGGGAACTGCCCAAGACATCCACGGGCAAGATCCAGAAATTCGCGCTGCGCAAGATCGCAAGCGAGGTCTGATCACCGCGCCAGCGCCTCGCGGAAGTGGCGGCGGCAGACCGAGACATAGGTCTCGTTGCCGCCGATCTGCACCTGCGCGCCCACGCGCAGGGGGTGTCCGTGCGGGCCCCTGCGCCGCACCATCGTCGCCTTGCGCCCGCAATGGCATATCGTGCGCACCTCCCGCATCTCGTCGGCCCAGGCCAGCAGGGCGGCGGAGCCCTCGAACAGCTCGCCCCGGAAATCCACCCTCAGGCCATAGCACATGACGGGCACGGACCGGTCATCCACCGCCCGGGCCAGTTGCCAGACCTGCGCCCGTGTCAGGAACTGCGCCTCGTCGACAAAGACACAGGCGCAGGGGCCAGCGCGCAGCCGCGTATCGATGCGCGCGTAAAGGTCATCGCTCAAGTCGAATGTGTCGGCTTCGGCCCCGATGCCGATGCGCGAGGCGATCCGCCCCGTCCCGGCACGCCCGTCAATGCGCGCGGTCAGCAGATAGGGCTCCATCCCCAACTCGCAATAATTGTGCGCGGCCTGCAGGAGGATCGTCGATTTCCCCGCATTCATCGTGGAGTAATGGAAATGGAGCTTTGCCATGCCGCGCTTCTTGCCGCGCGGGGCAGGCGGACGCAAGCGTCCGGCTTGCGCCAGATCAAGGATCGCCCGCCTGCAATTCGTTAGCCAATGGGAAATACCCCAGAGGAGAGACCCATGTTCCGCCTTGCATCCGTGATCTATGCCGTGGCTTCGGTGACGATGGCCGGCATCTTCGTTGTGGCAGCCCTTGCTACCGGCAATGACACCCTTGTGCCGATCCTGGTGGCGGCCGGCCTCGGCTTTGTCCTGGCGGCCCCTGCAAGCTGGCTGATCGCGCGCCAGATCAACACCTGAGGGGGATCAGCCCTCGGCAAGGAACCGCATGATCGCCTCGGCCACGGCGTCGGGGCGCTCGGCGTGCAGCCAGTGGCCCGCATTGGCGATGCGCGCGATCCGCGCGGCCGGGAAGTGGCGTGCAATCGCCGCTTCGCCGCGCGCATCCACATAGGATGAATCGGCGCCTGCCAGAAACAGGGCCGGCCCGTCCCAGCGCGCGTCGGTTTCCGGAAATCCGGTCAGCTTGTCCATGTTGGCCGCCAGCGCCGCGAGGTTCAGCTTCCAGCCTGGCGGGCGGGTGGACAGGTCCAGCGATTGCAGCAGGAATCCCCGGACGCCGGGATCTTCGATGTCCCGGGCAAGGGCCGTATCCGCATCGCGGCGCGACGTGATGGCGGCCAGATCGAGCGCGCGCAGCGCCTCGATCACGGGCATCTGGCTGTGCTCGTAGCCGACAGGCGCGATGTCGGCCACCACCAGACGCCGCACCGCCCCGGGTGCCGTCAGCGCCAGCCACATCGCAGCCTTGCCCCCCATGGAATGGCCCAGAAGATAGGCCTGCCCGCCATGGGCCGCGATCACCTTGGCGAGGTCGTCGGCCAGGGCCGGGTAGTCGTGCCTGTCGGAATGGGCAGAATATCCGTGATTGCGCATGTCCACCGCCAACACATGCAGCGTCTCGCCGAACCTGCGCGCCAGCGCTCCCCAGTTCCGGGCAGAGCCGAAAAGGCCGTGGGCGATGATCAGGGGCGGGGTGCCGGGCAGGTCGGTGCCGTGGGAAATGATGTTCAGCATGGCCCCCAGATAGCCCGTGCCGACAAATCGCACCAGCCCTCAGCCGCTGCCCAGCACCACCAGTGCAACCACGGCCGCATAGAACAGCAGGCTCGCCACCAGCACGCAGACGTGCCACAGCGTGTTGTGATAGGGCATCCGCTCGGCGAGGTAGAAGGCGACGCCCCCGGTATAGATCAGCCCGCCCACCAGCATCAGTATCACGACCGATCCGGGCAGCATCGCAAAGATCGCGCCTCCGGCGATGACAGCCACCCAGCCCATGCCAAGATACAGCGCCAGTGCCAGAAACCGCCAGCGCTCGGGCGAGACGAGTTTCATCGCCACGCCCAGCGCCGCGGCCCCCCAGACGCCGAGTGTCAGCAGCATGCCCTGACCGGTCAGCAGGGCAAAGGGCGTATAGGTGCCCGCAATCTTGAGATAGATCGCCGCATGATCGAACCTGCGCCACAACCAGCGCAGCGCCGCCCCCGGGGTCATGTTGTAGAGCGCAGAGCAGCTAATCATCGCGGCCAGCGCCGCGCCGTAGACACTCACCCCCAGAATCGCAGCACCGTCACCGCCCCGTTGGACAAGCGTCAGCACGATCAGCGAGGGCACCGCCAGCGCCACGACAACGAGGCCGGTGATGTGAACGACCGAGTCGGAGAGGAATTCGGCACGGCTGTAGCCGGGGCGCTGATGGCTCATTCGCAAAACCTAGGGCCATACCAGCACAGGTCAAAAGCCGACGCCTGTCGCGCCCGCTCACTTTTCCATCAGAACCAGTGCAGAGTTGCGGCGGCTGTCGTCCAGGATGGTGATCCGCCCAAACCGGGCCAGGGCCGCCAGTTCGTCAAAGCGTTCCCTGAGATCGAGGATGACAGCCCCCGACTTGGTGACCTGTTGCTCAAAGAAGTCGGCATAAGTCGATACAGGGTAGTGAAATCCACATGAAAGAAAGCTGACGGCAAGCTGCACCTTGCGCAGGTCCGTCAGGCTTTCATGGCGGAGGTTGCGCGTGGTGATGGCGGCAGAATCCACCCCGTTCGCCTCGAGGAAGGCGCGCGCCTTGGCCAGGTCGGCATAGGCCGCCCCCTCGTCGCGAAAGCCGAAATGCCGCTGGTCGTTGGCTTCGATATCGATGAGCACCAGCTCCGCCCCTGTGCTCCGGTGGATCAGAAGATCCGCCAGACCATAGCCGCAAC
>JAFIEC010000390.1 GCA_020832725.1 Paracoccaceae bacterium
GCGGTAAAGGCGCGCGCGCGCGCCTCACCGACGCAGCCCAGCCGCAGGCCAAGAGGCGTCAGGCGCTGATCGGCATTGTCGGCCCGGAGCGACAGGCGATACTCGGCGCGGGAGGTGAACATGCGATAGGGCTCGCTCACCCCCCGTGTGACCAGATCGTCGATCATCACCCCGATATAGGATTCGGCGCGCGAGAAATGCGGCGCATCGCGGCCCAGAACGGCACAGGACGCAGCAAGGCCCGCGACAACCCCCTGGGCCGCCGCCTCCTCATAGCCGGTGGTGCCGTTGATCTGTCCCGCCAGATACAGCCCCGGCACATCGCGCAGGGCAAGGTCATGGCCCAGCGCGCGGGGATCGACATAATCATATTCGATCGCATAGCCCGGCTGCAGGATCTCGGCCCGCTCCAGCCCCCGAATGGAGCTGACATAGGCCTCCTGGACCTCGACCGGCAGGGAGGTGGAGATGCCGTTGGGATAGATCGTGTGATCCTCAAGCCCTTCCGGCTCAAGGAAGATCTGGTGCGAGTCCTTGTCGGCGAACCGCACGATCTTGTCCTCGATCGAGGGGCAATAGCGCGGCCCCACCCCCTCGATATGGCCGCCATACATGGCCGAGCGCGACAGGTTCTCTCGGATGATGTCATGGGTGCGCGCATTGGTATGGGTGATCCCGCAGGCGATCTGGCGCACAAAGGGGGCCTTGTGCAGAAAGGAGAAGACCACCGGATCGTCATCGCCGGGCTGCATGTCGAGGCCCGCCCAGTCGATGCTGCGCCCGTCGAGGCGCGGCGGCGTCCCGGTCTTGAGCCGCCCCATGGGCAGGCCGAATCCGTCCATCCGCTCGGCCAGCCTGACCGAAGGTGCCTCGCCCATGCGTCCGCCGGAATGGCGATGCTCGCCCACGTGAATCACCCCGCGCAGAAAGGTCCCCGTGGTCAGCACCACCGCGCCCGAGCGCAGGATCGTGCCATCGGCCAGCACGATGCCCGCCACCCGCGCGCCCTCCATCACGAAATCGGCCGCTTCGCCCTCGATGATCGAGAGGCCCGGGCAGAGGCGCATCTCCTCCTGCATTGCGGCACGATAGAGCGCCCGGTCCGCCTGGGCCCTCGGGCCCTGCACGGCGGGGCCCTTGCGGCGATTGAGCAGCCGGAACTGGATTCCCGCCCGGTCGGCCACGCGGCCCATGACCCCGTCGAGCGCATCGATCTCGCGCACGAGATGCCCCTTGCCCAGCCCGCCGATGGCCGGGTTGCACGACATCACCCCGATGGCATCGGCGCGCAGGGTTACCAGCGCGGTGCGCGCGCCCATCCGCGCCGCCGCATGGGCCGCATCGCAGCCGGCATGGCCGCCACCGATCACGATCACATCGAAGTCGCGCTGTTTCACGTGAAACACTCCTATTTGCCGAGGCAGAAGCTGGCAAAGATCTCATCAAGCACATGCTCCACATCGACCCGCCCCACCAGCGAGTCAAGGGCCCGCAAGGCGCGGCGTGTCTCCTCGGCGGCAAGTTCGGGCGTCTCGGGGCTGTCGCGCAGCAGATCTGCGGCCCGGGACAACGCGGCAATGGACGTGTCCACGGCGATACGGTGCCGCTCGCGCCCCAGGGCAGAGCCCCCCTGCGCGCGCCCGGCGAGTGTCGCCTCCACCGCGCCCAGCATCCCGGCCACCCCCCGGCCCGTCAGCCCCGACAGCGGCATATGGCCCCCGCCCTCCTGGATATCGCCCTTGCCCAGCGCCACGATGTCGCCGGGGCGAGGCGCGAAGGCCGGGGCCTCCTCCGGATCAGAGAGCAGGAACAGCCGCATGTCCGCCGCCTCGGCGCGGGCGCGGGCGCGGGCGACGCCGATCCGCTCCACCTCGTCATCGGTCTCGCGCAATCCGGCGGTGTCGAGAAAGGTCACCGGCAGGCCGCCCAGATCCATCCGCAGCTCGATCACATTGCGGGTGGTGCCGGCCACATGCGAGGTGATCGCCGCCTCCCGCCCGGCCAAAGCATTGAGAAGAGTGGATTTTCCCGCGTTCGGGGGCCCCACGATCGCCACCTCGAAGCCGTCGCGCAGACGCTCTGCGGCGGCCATGCCCGCCCGCTCCCGCTCCAGCGCGTGGCGGACCTCCTCCAGATGGGGCAGTGCGCCGAGAACCACATCGCGGGGCAATTCCTCGTCGGCGAAATCGATGGAGACCTCCACCAGCGCCAGCGCCCGGATCAGCGCCTTGCGCCAGCCCTCGGCCAGCGCAACCACCGCCCCCTCGAGAACCCGCCGGGCCTGTCGGCGCTGGGCCTCCGTCTCGGCCTCGATCAGATCGGCCAGCCCCTCCACCTGCGCCAGATCGAGGCGCCCGTTCTCCATCGCACGGCGGGTGAACTCTCCCGGATCGGCGATACGGGTGCCGTCGATGGACGAAAGCGCTCCGATGACTGCGGAGATGACGGCGGGGCTGCCATGCAGATGCAGCTCGGCGCTTTCCTCTCCGGTAAAGCTGGCCCCTTCGGGAAACAGGATCACCAGGGCCTCGTCGAGCACCTCGCCCCGCCACACCAGCCGCCGCAGCCGGGCCTCTCGTGCAGGGGGCAGCCTCGACACCAGCCGCCCGACAACCGCCCAGGCCCCTGGCCCCGACAGCCGCAGAACCGCCACCCCCGCCTTGCCGCGGGGCGAGGCCAGGGCAAAGATCACGGCCATGGAGCCCTCAGGCGTTCATCGAGTCGAAGAACTCGGAATTCGTCTTGGTCTGTTTCAGCTTGGACAGCAGGAACTCGATCGCGTCGGTCGTGCCCATGGGGTTGAGGATCCGCCGCAGCACATAGGTTTTCTGCAGGTCGGCCTTGGCCACCAGAAGCTCTTCCTTGCGGGTGCCCGACTTGAGGATGTCCATGGCAGGGAACACCCGCTTGTCGGCCACCTTGCGGTCAAGCACGATCTCGGAATTGCCGGTGCCCTTGAATTCCTCGAAGATCACCTCATCCATCCGGCTGCCGGTATCGATCAGCGCGGTCGCGATGATGGTCAGCGATCCGCCCTCCTCGATGTTGCGGGCGGCACCGAAGAACCGCTTGGGCCGCTGCAGCGCGTTGGCATCGACACCGCCGGTCAGCACCTTGCCCGAAGACGGCACGACAGTGTTGTAGGCCCGGCCCAGACGGGTGATCGAATCCAGCAGGATGACCACGTCGCGCTTGTGCTCCACCAGGCGCTTGGCCTTCTCGATCACCATCTCGGCCACGGCGACATGGCGGGTTGCGGGCTCGTCGAAGGTGGAGGAGACAACCTCGCCCTTCACGCTGCGCTGCATGTCGGTCACCTCTTCGGGGCGTTCGTCGATCAGAAGTACGATCAGGTAGATCTCGGGATGGTTGGTCCCGATGGAGCGGGCGATGTTCTGCATCAGCACCGTCTTGCCGGTGCGGGGCGGGGCCACGATGAGGGCGCGCTGCCCCTTGCCGATGGGGGCCACCAGATCGATGATCCGGGCCGAGCGGTCGCGGATCGTGGGATCCTCGATCTCCATCTTGAGGCGATCGTCGGGATAAAGCGGGGTGAGGTTGTCGAAATGCACCTTGTGCCGGGCGCGATCGGGATCCTCGAAATTGATGCGGGTCGCCTTGACCAGCGCGAAATAGCGTTCCTGATCGCGGGGGGCGCGGATCACCCCTTCCACCGTGTCGCCGGTGCGCAGGGAATGCTGCCGGATCATGTCGGGGCTGACATAGATGTCGTCAGGGCCGGGCAGGTAATTCGCCTCCGGAGAGCGCAGAAAGCCAAAGCCGTCCTGCATCACCTCAAGCACACCGTCGCCGAACACCTCCCAGCCTTCGTCCGCACGTTCCTTGAGGATGCAGAACATCATCTCGCCCTTGCGCATGGAGGGCGCGTTCTCGATCTCGAGCTCCTCGGCCATGGCCAGAAGGTCGGCCGGTGTCTGGGCCTTGAGCTCCGAAAGGAACAAAGTCTGTTGTGTCATGGAAACCCCGGAGCACGCGATCGCGGCGTGCGGCATGTTCATTGGGAGAAGGCGCCTTGCCGGACGGCCGCGCCCCGCCTTCTAGGCAAAGGCGGGTGGTCTTGTCAACGCATCCCGCGACCGAGGTTTCAGAACGGCTTGACCACCACCATCACCACGATCACCACCATCAGCAGCGTCGGAACCTCGTTCATCATGCGGTACTGCCGTCCCGAAAGGCTGTTCTCTCCGGCAAGGAAGGCCTTGCGCCGGGCGGCCAGCCACATGTGAAACCATGTCATGGCCAGGATCATGGCCAGCTTGACCCAGACCCAGCCCGCGCTCCAGACGATCACACCCGGCGTCGCCACAAGGATCAGACCAAAGAGCCATGTGGCGATCATGGCGGGGTTCATGATCACACGCAGCAGCCGTTCCTCCATGGTCTGGAACAGGCTCTCGGTCTCTCCGGGCCCGACGCGTTCCACATGATAGACATAGAGACGCGGAAGATAGAACAGCCCCGCCATCCAGGCGATCACCGACATGATGTGCAGCGCCTTCATCCAGGGATAGGCCGTGGCCAGAAAGGTGCTCATCTCGTCTCCCCGCGCTCTTTCGATCTTCTAAACAGAAAGAAGGTTAAAGGGGAAGTTGATGGTAGTTGTCCGGTGGATCGCGGGGATAAGAGGATCCTCCACAGGACTGGGCTGTGGATATCCCTGTGCAGGAACTTCGCAATCAGTCTGCATATCTCGCGATCCTCGAATTCCTATAAGTATCCTGGTAACTTGCGACGACGTCCGCGAGGGTAGCACCGCCCCCGGCGGTGGAGCGTTCTTCCTCCCCGATACCGCCCCCAGCCTGTGGGCAGGGTTTTCCACGGG
>JAFIEC010000393.1 GCA_020832725.1 Paracoccaceae bacterium
AGAGGCCTGTGATCGCGGCCGGGGGCCGGGACCACAGCGCCTCCAGCCCGGAACGCCCCTTCTCGCCTGCGGGCTGCTCCAGTCCCACAGCCCCGAGGAATGCCGCCGGATCGAATCCCAGCCCCTGCCATTGCAGGGCGATGTCGTCGGGCAGATCCTCCACACCGTCGTAGAAGCCCGGCACGGCCACCCGACCGTCGGGCCCGTGCAGCCCGCCCAGGATGCGGGTGAGCACCCGGATGGGGTTGATCGCCAGCCCGCCGTACATGCCGGAATGCAGGTCGCGCGCAGGGCCGCGCAGGGTGATCTCCTCGCCCAGCAGGCCGCGCAGCATGGTGGTGATGCCGGGGGTATCGGGGTCGTACATGCCGGTGTCGCAGATCAGCGCCAGATCGGCGCGCAATTCGGCGGCGTTCTCGCGCAGGAAGGGGATGAGCGAGGGCGAGCCGGATTCCTCCTCGCCCTCCAGAAAGACCGAGACCCGCACCGGCAGCGCGCCGGTGACCGCGCGCCAGGCGCGGCAGGCCTCAAGGAAGGTCATCAGCTGGCCCTTGTCGTCGGCGGTGCCGCGGCCCCGGATCACCGGGCCCGCCGGTGTTTCCTCGATGGCCGGGTCGAACGGGTCGCGGTGCCACAGCTCGAGCGGATCGACGGGCTGAACATCATAATGGCCGTAGAAGAGCACATGCGGCCCGGTCGCCGCCTCGGGCCCATGGGCTACCACCATCGGATGGCCCGGTGTCGGGCGCACGGCCGCGGCCATACCAAGCCCTGCGAGATCGGAGGCCAGCCAGTCCGCCGCCGCGCGGCAGGCCTGCGCATGGGCCGGATCGGTGGAGATGGAGGGGATACGCAGCAGCGCCTTCAGCCGTTCGGTCGCCTCGGGCAGTTGGGCGTCGATATGGGCGAGCACGGCATCGAGGGTCGCGGCGGAAGCGGCGTCGGGCGCGGGGGTTTCGGCGGGCATGGTGGTTCTCCTGTCCTGTGCCCTGTCTAAAGTGCAATCCGACCGGAGCAAAGCGAGGATCGGACGAATTGCACGCCGGGGGGCAACAGTGCAATCCGACCGGAGCAAAGCGAGGATCGGCCGAATTGCACGCAGACGGGACCCGTGCAATCCGACCGGAGCAAAGCGAGGATCGGCCGAAGTGCACGTCGGGCCCGCCCCGCGCTGTCGCAGATCGCTCTCGGCCCCGCGCTCGGGGGCTCAGGCGTCTTCGGCCAGGGGGTGGTGGTCCAGCACCAGCGCGCGCAGGCGGGCCTCGAGGACATGGGTATAGATCTCGGTCGTGCCGATATCGGCAAGTCCCAGAAGCATCTGGATGGCGCGCAGATCGGCACCGCCCGCAAGCAGATGGGTGGCAAAGGCGTGGCGCAGCCGGTGGGGGGTGACCAGCGCAGGATCGATCCCGGCGGCGGCGGCGATCTGCTTGATGAGGGTGAAGGCGCGGATGCGGGTCAGGTGGCCCAGGGCCGAGGAGGAGGGAAACAGATGCGCCGAGGTGCGGTTGCGCAGGCCGGTCACGCCGGGCGCTGCCTCGGCATCGCGGTGAACAAGCCAGGCCGCCAGCGCCTCGCGCGCAGGTTCCGACAGGGGCACGATCCGCTCCCGCCCGCCCTTGCCGCGCACCAGAAGCACCCTCGGGTCGCCGCGTGCGGCGGCCACCGGCAGGCTGACCAGTTCGCTCACCCGCATGCCGGTGGCATACAGCAGCTCGATCAGGCACAGGTTGCGCGCGCGCTCCCTCGCGTTGCGTCCGACCCTGCCGGCCGCTTCGAGCAATCGGCCCACCTCTTCCTCGGCCAGGGTTCCGGGCAGACGCCGGGGGCCCCGTGGCATGTCCAGCCGAAGGGCGGGGTTGTCGCGACGCCAGCCCTCCTCCACGGCAAAGCGGTAGAACTGGCGCAGCGCCGACAACCGGCGGGCGCGGGTGGTGGCGGCAAGGCCGGCGGCAGCGAGGGCCACGAGATAGGCCTCCAGGTGTTCCTGGGCGGCGGCCTCGAGGCCCGGCCCGCATGCGGCCAGCCAGGCCGCAGCATGCAGCAGGTCGCGCCCATAGGCGAGTGCGGTGTTGCGCGCGGCCCCGCGCTCGGCCTCGGCGGCCTCGAGGAAAAGCGAGATGGCACGATCGGGCGGGGGATGCGCATTCATGTCCGGCCCTCGGAGAGCAGGAGCAATTGCAGCGCAAGGCGGCGGGTCTCGGTCTCCAGCCCCATCCGGCGCAGGGCGGCCAGCGCGGTTTCCACCGCCTGCGGATCCGAGCGCGGCCCGTCCGACAGTAGCGCCAGCGCCTCCAGCAGCGCCTCGCCGGGGCGGCGCGCCTCCAGCAGCTCAAGGATGCGACCGGGTGCAAGCGGCCCGGAAAGGCCTGCGGCCACCGCCTCGGCCAGCGCCCCAGCCTGAGGCGGCGGGCGCCCGGCCTCGCCCAGCGCGACCGCGCGCAGGAAGCGCTCGCGGCTGTCCTGCGGCTCCAGCGTCCGGGCCGCGGCCTCGAACCCCTCGGACAGCAGGCGCAGGCGCAGGGCATCATCCCGCGCCTCGGTCCGCTCCAGAGGCAGGCCCGCCAGCCGGTCTCCGAACCAGGCCGCCAGGACCGGCTCCAGCCCGGCGCGGGACATGGCCATCCGGGCCCTCGGCAGGTGGGTGACGATGGACGGCAGGTCCCGGGCCAGCAGGGCGATATCGAGGCTCTGGACCGCCGCCACCCTGTCCCAGACCCCGCCGGATGCGGCCGGCAGGCGCTCGGAGTAAAGCGCGAACAGCTGGGATGGCGCGATGGCCCCGGCCCGGGCCAGACGCTCGGCGGCGTCAAGCTGGGTGCGCCAGCCTGCGGTGGGGGCGAGATCGGCATGGGCAAAGGCCAGCGGCACCCCGCCCGGGGGCGGGCCGAGGCCGACCGCAAGACGCATCCGCAATTCCAGCGGCGTCACCCGGGCCGGGGCGGGCGGCTCTTCGAGTTCGTCCTCGAAAAGGTCGGGGTCGAGAAAGCGTGCCAGCAGATCGGCCTCTTCGGTGGACAGACAGCCCAGCGCCTCTCCCGTGGCCAGCGTG